>CAZOEH010000506.1:0-2416 GCA_964578785.1 uncultured Desulfonema sp.
GCGCAACCAGAGCCCCGGCCCATTGCCCGCAAATTTGCCGATCCTTAAAGCCATTTCGGTTGTAATCGGATGAGTACAGGCTAATATACGGTGAAGCTGCTGGCGGGAAACACCAAGCCGCACAGCCGCCTCACTAACTGTCAAGCCAAGACTTTTAAGCACGTCTTCACGTAAAATTTCACCGGGATGTACGGGTGGTCTTTTTAACGGGCGCTTGATTAAATATTCTCCCATAGTTTTACCTCAATGATATTGTTCAAGATCAATCTTTAGCGCACAGCCTTCTTCCCATTCAAAGGTGATACACCATGGACCATTAACATGAATACTGTAACGTTTCGGACTTCCCCGAAGACCATGAAAATTAAAGCCCGGCACATTCAAATCTTTCAAAGATTTCGCCTGATCCAAAGCATCTAAACGTCGCAAGGATCGCGATTGTAATTCCTGTCGCACCTTGCGAGTGTGGCCGTGCTCAAAAAGTTCAGCAAGCCCCTTGTGTTTAAAACTCTTTATCATGCTTCGGTAATGTATCAGAACCTGTTACAGTGTCAACATAATTGTTACACAGAATAATCAGGGATTCAGGTATCCCGCAGAGTGCTTGACAATCCGGCTCAAGATGGTATCAATAAGAGATATCAGGATTTTATCAATACCATCTCCGGTGGAGAGCTAAAATAGAAAGTGATCGATCATGAAAAATGAAAAACGCGGGGAAACACATATTTTTGACAAGGATATTTCCCTGGTGCAAAAAGATGAATTCTCTTTCAAAGGAAATATCGCTGAAAACTGGTCCATCAACGGGAATCCCAACGGCGGATATCTCATGGCTATAATGGCAAATGCCGCTCTCACGCACAGCGATAAAAGTTCTACCCCTATTCTGACCGCAAACTATATCTCCCGGTGCGTTCCGGGAGAGGCCGATCTTTATGTGGAAGAGATATCCCGGTCGCCCCAGTTCAACAGGCTTCAGTCCAGGCTGCTTCAGGACGGAAAAGAGAAAATCCGCTTTATCGGAACCTTTGCCGGTAAGAAAAACGGATGCTTTATCGAAAGATATGAAACAAAAATACCTGATATCGCTCCCCTCGAAGAATGCATTCAGATTCCGGTAATTCCGCAATTCACTCTTTTCGACAATATCGACCTGCGGCTGGACCCGGTATGCGCAGGCTGGCTGCAGGGCGCCCTGTCCGATAAATCGGAACAAAAGGGATGGATTACATTCAAGGATGACCGGCCGTACGATATCTTTTCGGTTCTTCTGATCGCAGATTCGTTTCCGCCTCCGGTCCTTTCAAGCCAGGGGGTGATCGAATGGGTGCCTACAATAGAATTTTCGGTAAACATAAGAAATATTCCCGAAACCAGGTGGCTCAAATGCATTTTCCGCACACGCTTTATCACCTGCGGTCTTCTTGAATCGGACGGAGAGGTCTGGGACGAGGAAGGCGGTCTTGTAGCCATATCAAGGCAGATCGCGCAATTCCGGAAAAAGAGGGAATAGGATGTTGAAACAATGCGAATATGGGATATAAATCCCGGGTATCTGAATAATCCGAGTCTTCTGGGAGAGCACCGCGAACTGCACGGAATAGTCTCGATTATCTTAAATAACAAAAAGGGTTATTCAAGACATCCCGAGACGATCCGCTGGAAAGGTTATGAATGGGCTCTTGGCCGGCGCCACGCCCTTCTGGTCTCCGAAATGAAACTGAGAGGGATCAGGGACCATTCTCCGCTCGACCTGAGATCAGACACCGGCCGCTGGCCTTCAACTTACATTAACCCTCCCGGCGATCAATTCGCCATACTCGGGGAAAAATACAAAGAGCGTCCGCAGGGAAGAATCCCATTACCGCGAAAGACCGGTGAACTGTGGGCTCAGCACAAGTATTCCGTTATGGCCCGCAGCCCCGGTATATATAAAATAATAGGGAAAGAGGTATCGAAAATCAGAAAAAAGGAGGGATTCGGAGAGCTGGCATTACGACTCGTTGAAATACTTCGTGAACCTCCTTCACCCGGAAAACTGAAAAATACAATCGAGCATATGTGGGGGCATGTCTCGGAGATGCCGCCTCCCGGAGAGACCAAAGCCCGGGGTTCCGCCGGATTGCTGGCTGCTGTCCGGATACTGGCTATTAAATATAAGGAGCCCTATCTTACGGCTTCAACTGCTTTGGGCGAACTGGATTCATGGACGGATGCCTGAGAAGAGCATTGCATTTGAATTGACATGTTTCATGGTTTATGCCAGCTATCCGGCTGCAATGATGCTCAACTGTATTTGAAGGCTTTGTAAGAAGTCATATGTTCACTTAACCCCGCTAAACGGGACTCTTTTTAGTACCCCCTTGAGGGGTGCAAGTAAGTTTAATAAATTATTTCCATCCGGAAATAATTT
>CAZOEH010000507.1:0-2414 GCA_964578785.1 uncultured Desulfonema sp.
CGTGAGGTGGCCCAGGCAAAGGTTATCGCATATGCAAAAGAGATAGTGCCGTCGTTTAATGCGTATCTTTATTTCAGAATCGGCTACTGGATTGCAAAGAAGGTTGCGCGCCTCCTTTACCGTGTGAGGGTCGGTTTTGTGGATAATGAAGATCTTGCGAAGGTTGACCCGAATTCGACGGTGGTATTCGTAATGAACCACCGCAGCAACATGGATTATGTTCTCGTGGCGTTTCTTGCCGCAGAGCGCACGACTCTCTCATATGCCGTCGGCGAATGGGCCAGGATATGGCCGCTTCAAATGCTGATTAAATACATGGGGGCGTTTTTTGTGAGGAGAAATTCCGGGAACCGGTTGTACCGTCAGGTACTGGAACGATATATCCATATGGCGACAAAGGAAGGCGTGTGCCAGGCCGTCTTCATTGAAGGCGGGCTGACCCGTGACGGGTGCCTGAGGCCGCCCAAACTAGGCCTTCTTGACTATATGCTGCGGGGTTTTGAACCCGGCAGGGACAGGGATATTGTATTTATACCTGTCGGCATAAATTATGACAGGACGCTTGAGGACCGCAGCCTTCTTCATGAGATCAAACCGCACCCGGAGAAGAGAAGCGGGTGGTTTATTTTTAAAACCGTAGCGGGCTTTATATCAAACAACCTGTTTTTAATGGTTAGGAATAAATGGGAACGCTTCGGTTTCGCGTGCGTCAATTTCGGACACCACATATCGGTCGGCAGGTATTGCCTGGAAAACGATATAAATTTCAGCTCCATGGACCGCGAAACACGGTTCCCGGAGGTCGAAAAGCTTTCATACAGGCTGCTTGACTCGATAAAGGCCATTATTCCTGTTCTGCCTGTGCCGCTTGTTGCTTTTGTTCTGATTGAAAACCGCAATAAATGGATGACGGAATTTGATCTGAAGGCTCAGATATATAATTTAATGGAAGACCTGAAAGCAAACGGCGCAACAGTAAATGTTCCCGATAAAAGCCGCGAAGACACGATAAACAGCGCAATAAACATGTTAAAGATCAGAAAAATGATTATCCGGTATGACGGGCATCTCAAAGCTGATCCTGATATGTTTGATATTTTATCCTATTACGCCAACTCGATTGTCCAGTGGCGGCAGAATCAGGAGCTACAAAATCAGGACATGAAGATTACCGTTGATTTGCAGAAGAAAGATGCAGGGGAGTATTCAAAAGAAGATGTCAGGATGAAAAAAAGTTCAGGCCCGGTTACTTCGTGATAAGAAAAAAGTATGGTTTTCAACAGATGTTTCAGACCTTGTGGCAGAGTGGCATATGCCTGGTAATATATTCAGTAATATATTTTTAACGAAGAGTAAGCCGTTAAAGGAAATAAGCCGGTTTATCGAATCGAAAAAAGAGGTGCCTGTTGTTCTGTTCGGTGACTCCGTCTCAAAACGGGTGGCCCGTGAAGACAGTGACAGGCGGACACTGCAAAAAATGGTTGAGCAGGAATTATATCAGAAGGCGATTCCCGCAAATTATTTTTCTGGTAAAGGATTTCATTTGCGGTTATTTATGCACTTGATTTCAGCCATGAGGGTACATGATAAAAAGCCCGATCTTGTCGTTGTTCCGATAAATTTGAGATGTTTTTCACCGCAGTGGATGTATCATCCGCATTGGCAGTTTGAAAAGGATATCAGAAAATTCTGTAAAAAATTTAAAACTCCGTATATCGGAGCCAATGTAAAATTGCCTGAGAGTTCGGAGGAATACTGGAAAATGCCGATCAGCTGTTATGAGAGTAATTATTCCGCTGTCGGCGATTTTATGAAGATTATAAAGAATAAAGACGGCCTCGATGAGAATGAAATATTATTCCGTAGACGGCAGTTGTTCATATTTCACTATCTGTATAAGCTCTCTTCAGAAAATGAGAGCCTATGTTCTCTGAAAACACTTATGAAAGAAAACGGCTTAAATATGTTATTATATTTCACGCCCCTGAACTATGCCGGAGGCGAGGAACTTCTGGGGCGCGCATTTATAGAGCATGTTGAAGAGAACAAGAAAATTGTCATGGGTGCAATTGCCCGGGCTCAGGATGTAAAGAATTATATTACTGTCAGGGATTATGCCGGATTACTGGACAGCAGTTTTTTCTTCTCAAGATATGATCCGGCGGAGCATCTTAATGATAAAGGGAGAAAGAGACTCTCAAAATTACTGGCGGAAGATATTGAAGGTATCATGAAAAAGATATAATGTTTTTAACCAAAAGCGCCTGCCGCCCCGGTTGTTTAGAGAGGGGTGTTTTAAAAATGGTGAAGAGATACCGGGATTTGAGTCATCAGAAATTATTAAAGTATTATTAAGGAGAAACGGAATAAAAAATGAGCACCGAGCCCAACAAAATAATATATTCAATGATCGG
>CAZOEH010000508.1:0-2409 GCA_964578785.1 uncultured Desulfonema sp.
ATTTCCACCGGTTCAATAAGCTGAAGCATTCTACGGTTAATCCGAAGGCCTTCCCCGAAAAAGGCTTGTATATGCTGGCCACCATACTCAAAAGTCCGCAGGCAGTTCAGGCTACCCTTGCAATCATTGAAACTTTTGCAAAAATCCGACAGCTATCAAGAAGCATTGAAGCGGAGAATTGATTGCCGGAATCTTTGATGATGACTTGCAAACGAGCGGTACAGAGACATCTATTGAGCTGAACTTAAAAGTTTTTCGGTTTCTGTTTACCGCTTTTCGATGTACGATCTTCGATATTCGATGTCCGGCTTTTTAGAAGCACACGATAAAGAAGAAGAAAAAATGAGAAAATCTATATTATCACCGGTAGCTGGGCAGAAAATGGTCTCCGGAGCTAAAACGGCTCATAATGGACGAGGCTGACCGACTGGATTTCTGTAAATGTTGAACCTTGATGTATGAACAACCTTGCGGCTGGGTTTGATTCGACCTTAAGTGGCGGGTTTTAACCGACCATTACCTGCATCATTATTATATTATGAAGGAGTATGGTTATGTTTGGTTCCGAAAGAGAAAAAAGCCCACCCCCAATGGCAGTTATATTTTCTTATGCTTCAATCTTTTTTCTTTATACCCCACAACCCTTTGCGTCCTTTGCGCCTTTGTTTACCCCGTGAAATTTCCAGCAGGAAGAAGCTTGACGGGTTAAATTGACGAAGTCACAGCATCGCGAATTTAACTTGGCGAAGCGAATTTCACTGGGGCGGTTCAAATTCTTTGATGAATCTCTTGAAATTTGGAACGTGTTATGTCATTCTTTGCTATAAAGTTCGTAAAAATAATAGTTAATCTTCATTAATCAGACATCTAAGGTGGGGAAATGGAAACATACACAGTCATAAAAAAAGGATCAAGCATCCAACATTGTTTAAATATTCCTCCCGAATTCATAAATGAGGATCTGGAAATTACAATAAAACCCGTACGGTCCGGAGGGATGATCAGAGAGAAAATTGAAAGTATATTTGAAAAACATGAAAATACAAAACCCTTTGAATCCATCTCTGACCCTGTAAAATGGCAGAAGGGAATACGAAGTGACTGGTAGCAGGGGACTTTTTGACAGCTTGCCTGACCATGCTAAAGAAAACGTCGGAAAGCAATACAAAATATTTCTTCAAAACCAGGCTCATCCTTACTTTAAGAAGAAAACAGATAGGATCAACATTAAACAACAAGTTCAAAAACCGCAAAATTGATATTCATTATATATTCTCTATCGAATGCTGACAAAACGGTCTGTAATCCACCAGGTGGAGCAGCCAAAAATCTGCGGCAGAAGATCAAAATTGAAAATGCCCAAATTTGTTTTTCCATAATGAAGGAGGCAAAAAGATGAGACTTCCACTAACAATTGAAATTTTAAGGCGGGGAGACTGGTTTATTGCCAGAACGCCGGAACTCGATTTTATATCACAGGGTCGAACACCCGATGAAGCGAAATCTAATCTGTTTGAGGTTATGCAAATACAGATTGCCGAAATGAAAGAGATGGGGACTTTGGAAGAGTATCTTTTCGAATGTGGCTTTGGACTGAGTTCCCCGGATAACATCCAATGTCCGGAATTTGTTGGTTTTGAAAAAGCTGTTGTAACGGTGTAATATACATGTCACGGATATTCCCGGTTGATTATAAAACGCTTTTGAAAGTATTTGAAATGTATGGATGCCGGTACAAAAGAAAAGAAGGCTCTCATCATATTTTAACTTATCCGGGTGCAAAACGGGCAGTGGTTATCCCAGAGTACAACGAAATAGATGTGGACATAATCAAGAACAACATGCGCACGGTAGGCATGAGCCGGGAAGAGTATTTAAAGATTCTGGAGAAAGTCTGAAAAACGTATTAAACCAATCTGTTCCCCTCTATGAGAGACAAAAAGTGATCTGTTCAAATGATTCCAGAGAAAGTTTATATGGTTAAGACCCCTAAAACCTAAATGCGTAAAGAAAATGATTTGATACAAAAGAATATTGAATTAAGTTCTGAATTCAGCCGATATTTATTCGATCATCCGGAATTCAGCGACAAAATCCCGTTGGATTCAGAGCTGGTTCTGGTGCCGGAATTTGATGCTGAATTAAGATCTTTCAATTTATCATTAGGAAGAAAGATTGAATCTGAAGGTGGAAAGGTGACATATGTCATGATAAAGAATATTCAGCCAAAGAGCTATTCGCGGCTGACAGATGTTGAGTTGAAACAGGCCGCAAACTGCTGAATTTTTTAAATCGTATTTTAAAGATTTAAACATAACACAAACCTAAAACCCAACAAATTCTTCGCGTTCTTCGCGCCTTTGTTTACCCCGTGAAATTTCCAGCAGGAAGAAGCTTGACGGGTTAAAT
>CAZOEH010000509.1:0-2405 GCA_964578785.1 uncultured Desulfonema sp.
GCCTCCGCTGGTTCATAGTTGATCCTTCGATGCACGGGCGTGGAACAGGAAGAATGCTGATGCGTGAAGCTGTTGAATTTTGCAAAACCGCGAATCACAGCAAAATATATCTTACAACTTTTGCCGGGCTTGATTCCGCAAAACATCTCTATGAATCTTTCGGGTTCATTTTGTGCGAAGAGTGGGAAGATGCCCACTGGGGAAAACCTGTTACAGCGCAAAGATTCGAGCTTAATCTGATCTCTTCTCCTCTTTAGGGATCAGATGGATAAGCCACAGGGTAATAAACGGTATGAACGCAATAATGCTTAAGACAGGCCTTATGGTGAACATATCGCAAAGCTTCCCGGTTACCGGGGTAAGCACGCCGCCTGTTCCCCATGCCAGTCCCATCATGAGACTCGAAGCCATCGATTTTCCCCCGGGAGCGAGCTTCTGAGCCATTGTGACCCCGAGGGGCAGCGTCGCAAGGACGAAAAAGCCTGACAGCATCGCTCCGAGATAGGTCCAGTTTCCCGGAAGATAGAGAAGAAGGAGCAGGCACGGCGGCGTTAAGAAATGGGTGATGTAAAAAACCGGTTTGAATCCCATCCTGTCCGCCATGTGTCCCGCAAAAAGCCCGCTTATCGAGCCGGCTACGGTAAAGATCGCCACAATCGAACCGACCGATATAAGCGAATGACCTTCCCAGCTGTATAAGACCGGGAAGAAAGTCATATAAGACTGGCCGACAAAGGCCCGGAGAACCATGACAATCCAGATGAGAAGTATCGATTTCCATACCGGCCCGAAAATCTCTTTTATAGAACCGATAAGACCAAGGTCTTTGAGCCCTTCTCCAACCGGCATTGGAACGGTTTTAAAGAGATAATACATGACCGCCAGGCCGAAAAAAACGGTGTAAGGCGTTGCCCCAAGACCGTACCCCGCAACGAGCCATGTAATAAAAAGCGGTCCCACTCCGAATGCAAGAGTTCCGCCCATGTTGAATACCGACATGGAAAAGGCGAAATTTCGTCCAGAGTATGATGATATCATGCCGGCGGTGGTGGGATGGAAAATGGATGAGCCTATCGAGCTGGCCGATACAAGAAGAAGGAGAACGGCATATGAAGGCGCGATTCCGACAAGTGATGTTGAGATAACGACGATCAAAGGTCCTCCCAGAACAAAAGCGCGCGTTTTATACCGGTCGGCAAGATATCCTATCGGGGGCTGAACAACAAAGGCAAGGAAGCGGCTTATTCCGGCAATGAAGCCCGCCTGTGTCAGCGTGAGGGAGTATTTGTCAATCAGAACCGGAAGCAGCGGACTGATGAATGAATGGTAGAAATCACCTGTGAAATGGACAAGCGTCAGAGCCCAGATAACTTTTAAATCGGGGTTTTTCTTGAACAGAGGCATTGTTTTATATTCGCTTAAAGTTGACGGAAGATATTCTTTTAGATATAACGTAACATAACTTCGCACAAATCCGAAATAAAATAATGATGCCGATTGAATGCAGAAACATAAATTATAAATATCCCGGGGCGCAGTTCCCGGTTTTCAATAATCTGAGCTGCCGTCTGGGGGAACCGGGGTTTCACGCGTTATTCGGCCAGTCGGGAGTCGGAAAGTCCACCTTTGCCCGCATGATTGCGGGACAGCTTAACGGATTTGCCGGCGAAATAGAGATACGGGAGCCGGAAAAAATCTTTTACTCCTATAATCTTGAAAGACTTCCCGGATGGTCCGGTGTAGGCGAGCATATCGGGAAGGTCACGCCCGAAGCGAACAGGAAAAAAATTGATGAAATCGTGGAATCTTTCGGGCTTTCGGTCTGCATAAACTCAGGCTTTTCAAAGCTTTCACTCGGACAGCGGAACAGAGTGAACCTCGCGAGATACCTTCTGCAGGATTTTGATTTTCTGATCATGGATGAAAGCCTTGCCAATGTCGATGAGGCAATGCGGGAGCAGATCATCTTTAAAATAAAGGCGATGTTTCCGGAGAAAAGCTTTCTTTATATCTCCCACAGCGTTGCGGAAGTATCCAGGTTCTGCCGGAACATCCTGGTGTTAAGAGATTTTTCCAAAAGTCCCCAGGCGCTCACAATAGACGGCAGGGATAATGTCCGGGGAAAAGATGTTGTAAAAAAGGATCTTGAGCAAACAATGCTGGAGATTGTAAATGCTTCATAAGCGTCTATACCAGTTTGTTCTTGTCTATTTTATAGGGCTTGCCTTTTTATTCGCCGTAAAGGGGATTTTTAATCTTTCCGACTACGTTATCCCGGGCCTTCCTGATCTATACATTACCGTGCGAAGGGTTTTTACCAGATATTTTTTTGATGTGCTTAATACGCTTTCGGTGGCAATTGTCGGCCATATACTTTCCATAGCGATGGCAGCGGTTGTCGGCAT
>CAZOEH010000510.1:0-1784 GCA_964578785.1 uncultured Desulfonema sp.
AGCTTAACCGCGTAATCGATATCATTCGGATAAACCGGATAATTTTCTTTAAGCAGGCCGTAGAGCTGCTTTAATACATTCTGGGCAAGATTGGAAGCAACAATTTCACCTTCAATAAAAGCGGTATTACCACGCGCATGTATCTTTACGGCAACCGCATCGGCCACTCTTTGAAGATTGCTGTTATGTTCCCCAAAAAGCTGTTTGGCAAGATTTATATCTGAAAAAATCAGTTTTGTAATATTGTTATCTATATCAATTTCCATGGGTTCTTTTGTTAATTAACTCCTTTTTCTTTCTGCTGACCCCTGATCCCCGTCGCCTGGTCTCATATATCCGGTGTCCGATATCCGAAATTCTATGTTCGGCTCTTCTAACCCTTGAATCCTTGAATCCTTTTTTTACAACGCATGTTATCATGACTTTGAAATCCATTGCAAACAACAAATTGTCAGGGGGGTTGGAAACCGGAGAATTGCCTTGACGGGATAAAAAACATTTTGTTATGATTCGATTTTAGTAAGTAAGAGATTATTTCCTGCATTTTTTTACCCCTCAAGAGGATACTGGAAAAAGTCCTGTCTATCGGGGTCAGGAAATTTCGGATAGATTCTAGCCGATAACCTGTTTTATTTATTCCGGCGTGTACTGATCAGATGAGCAATAAAGGGGGATTATGAATCTGTTTGATATCTTGATAATTACCATTTTATTATATTGCCTGATAAGAGGTGTTTTCAGGGGGCTGCTAAAGGAGATGTCCTCACTGGTAGGAGTACTTGGCGGTTTTTATGCTGCTTACTCATATTATGGTGAAGTCGGAAAATACCTCAAAAAGTGGATAACCGATCCCAATTATATTAATATTATAAGCTTTTTTTTGGTTTTTATATCTGTTTTTATTATAATCAGCGTTCTTGGAATCATAATAAAGTATATTTTAAAGATAGTTTTCCTCGGGTGGGTTGATCGGATTTTTGGTGCTGTTTTCGGCATATTAAAAGGGATATTAATAGGTTCCGTGCTTTTGATCGTAATTACGGCTTTTCATTCAGGCAGCGCAAATATAATTACAACATCTAAAACTGCTCCTTATCTTCATGTTATTTCCGGCAAGATGATAAAAGTGACTCCTAAAGAGATAAAGCACGAATACCAGGTAAAAATAAAGGAAATAGAAAAAGTTTGGGTGAAAACGAAATAGGCAAAAAAGAACTGAATGTAAAAAGATTATTAGAGCTTATTGAAACTCTCAGAGGAGAAAACGGATGTCCGTGGGATAAAAAACAAAATCCGAGAACAATGGCTGTTTATCTTCTGGAGGAAGTTTACGAGCTTGTTGATGCAATCGAGTCGGGAAAGCCTGATGATATCTGCGAGGAACTGGGAGATGTCTTGTTCCATATATTCTTTGTGGCAAAGCTTTTTGAAGAAAAGGGCTCTTTTGATGCAGGCGACGTGGCAGGTCTGATAACTGAAAAAATGATCCGCCGCCACCCGCATGTTTTCGGTTCTGAAAATGCTGAGAATGCCGGCGAGGTAAGAAAACGCTGGCACACCATAAAGATGAATGAAAAAGGCCGCTTGAAAAACGTATCTGTTCTCGATTCCATTCCCGGAGGGCTGCCTGCACTCATGCGCGCGTACAGAATTTCTGAACGAGCCGCAAGAACCGGATTTGACTGGGATAATATCGAAGGCGTAATGCGAAAAACCGAGGAGGAGTGGTCCGAATTTCAATGCGCTCTCAAAGAAAAAAACAAGGCCGGGATATCCGTTGAATT
>CAZOEH010000510.1:1794-2405 GCA_964578785.1 uncultured Desulfonema sp.
GGAGATATACTTTTTACCCTTGTCAATGTCGCACGCTTTGCGGCGATTCACCCTGAAACTGCTTTGAAGGATTCAATAAAAAAATTCGAATCACGTTTCAGGCAGATGGAAAAGAGCCTGGCGGAAAGCGGGCGTAATATTGAATCGGTATCCCGCAATGAACTTGACGAGCTCTGGGAGAATGTGAAGAAGGCATGAGGCGAGAGGCGAAAGGCTGAAGGCCGAAGACTGAAGTTACTAAAGGCCTTCATCCTGTTCACTATAAACTGTTCACTATTTACTATTCACTGTTCACTATATTATGATTGCAATAATTGATTACGATGCCGGAAACCTTACGAGTGTTGCAAGAGCTGTAACCCACCTCGGGTTCAAGTGCATTGTTACAAATGACATAAAAGAGATAGACAAAGCCGGGCGCATCATCTTTCCGGGAGTCGGAGCAGCAGGTTCAGCCATGGAAAGCATAAAACGTCTTGGTCTTGATAAAGCAATAAAAGATGCCTTTTCATCAGGGAAACCGATCCTCGGCATATGCATTGGAACACAGGTTATCATGGATTACAGCGAGGAAAACGACACAAAATGTCTTGGAATCATAGCCGGAAAAG
>CAZOEH010000511.1:0-430 GCA_964578785.1 uncultured Desulfonema sp.
CTGCTCATGAAGGAGCTCTGATCGGAAAGGGAAAAACAATAGCGGTTCTTGGAAGTGGTCTTGAAAGAATTTATCCGGCCCAAAACAGGGATCTCTTTAAAATGATCTCCGAAAACGGCGCGGTAATATCCGAACTTTCTCTCATGGCCGAACCTGATGCATTCAACTTTCCTGCAAGAAACAGGATTATAAGCGGTATATCACTCGGAACCGTTGTAGTTGAAGCTACAAAACGGAGCGGGTCCCTAATTACGGCAAAGCTTGCTGCGGACCAGAACAGGGAGGTTTTTGCAGTTCCCGGAAGCATCCAGTCCTTTAAAAGCACCGGCACTCACACATTGATAAAGCAGGGCGCTAAGCTGGTTGAAAACGCAAAGGATATCATTGACGAGCTTTCGCATTTTCTTGAACCTGAAACCTTGAAAAATAA
>CAZOEH010000511.1:440-2393 GCA_964578785.1 uncultured Desulfonema sp.
TAAGACGGGAAAAGAGAAAACCGGCCGGCCTGACATCCGTCTGTCGCCGGACGAATCGCAGGTATTAAAAGCTCTTGAGCCGTATCCCGTTCATATAGACCAGCTTGCGCGTAAAATTAAGATCGAACCGGGGAAACTTCTTGGAATACTGTTAAAACTTGAACTGCAGGATCTGGCGAGACAATCACCCGGAAAACTTTTTTCTCTGGGTTCAGAAATTAAAATCAGTGAGGAATATTAAGTGACCAAACCGCTTGTAGTTGTGGAATCTCCCACAAAAGTCAGAACAATAAAAAAATATCTAGGAAATGATTACAAGGTAGTTTCAACCGTTGGTCATATCAAGGATCTTCCGGCAAAAAAAATCGGTATAAATATTGAAGAAGGTTTTGAACCTGAATATGTTTATATTCCCGGAAAACAGAAGGTAATATCCAATATTAAAAAGGAGGCCGGTGACTCAACCGACATATACCTTGCGCCCGACCCTGACAGGGAAGGCGAGGCGATTGCTTGGCATACAGCGGATATCCTGAAGAAGAAGGGAAGAAATTTTCACCGGGTCCTTTTTCATGAATTGACCAAAAATGCGATACTAGCCGCGATTGCTGCACCGGAGAACCTGAATGAAAGCAAATATGAAGCCCAGCAGGCCCGCAGGATACTCGACAGGCTGGTGGGATACCAGGTCTCCCCTATTCTCTGGAGAAAGGTTAAGAGAGGATTAAGCGCCGGACGAGTTCAATCGGTCGCACTCCGCATAATATGCGAAAGGGAGCGTTCGATCCAGTCTTTTGTCTCGGAGGAATACTGGTCGATAACCGCTCATCTTGAAACTGTCGACAAATCCGCATTCACCGCAAAACTGGTTAAGAAAAACGGGAAAAAGATTGATATTTTAAATGAAGAGAGCTCATCCGGCATAGTAAAAGAATTATACAGAACCCCGTTTATTGCTGAAAAAGTACAAAAAAAATCAACTGTACGGAATCCCCTTCCTCCCTTTATTACGAGCAAGCTTCAGCAGGAAGCCATCACAAAACTGAGGTTCTCGGCTAAAAAAACAATGATGGTTGCACAGCAGCTTTATGAAGGGATAGATCTCGGCCCGGGTGAGCCGGTCGGACTTATAACTTACATGAGAACCGATTCGACGAGAATTTCAAAGGAATCGGCCGAAGAGGCTTTAAAGCTTATAAGGGAGAATTTTGGAGACAAGTATTCTATTAAGGAACCCAGGTTCTTTAAAAATACGAAAAAGGTCCAGGATGCCCATGAAGCCATACGTCCCTCATCGGTTTACAATACTCCCGAAAAAGTCGCCGCTCATCTTTCAAAAGACCAGCTTGAGCTTTATACTCTCATTTGGAAGCGTTTCGTGGCATCACAGATGACACAGGCTGTTATAGACAAAGTGACCGTTTCCATATCAGCCGGTCAGTACATTTTTAACGCGAACGGTTCGACAATCAGATTTCCCGGTTTCATGTCGCTTTACATATCGGCTGATGAAGACAAGGAAGATGAAAAGAAAAAAATGCTTCCGGAAATTTCGGAAGGCATGAATTTAAAACTGAATAAACTTGAACCAAAGCAGCATTTCACGCTTCCGCCTCCGAGATTTTCCGAAGCATCGCTGGTAAAAGAGCTTGAGGAAAACGGGATAGGACGTCCAAGCACATACGCCGCCATTCTTTCAACAATACGTGATAAGGGTTATGTAGATTTTTTAAAAGGTTATTTCAAACCGAGCGAGCTCGGATTTATTGTAAATGATCTCCTGGTAGAAAGTTTTCCGAATATCTTCAACGTTGCCTTCACGGCACGGATGGAAGACGATCTTGACCGGATAGAAGGAATGGAGGCAAAAGCGATCGATGTCCTGGGCAGTTTTTACAAATCCTTCAGGAATGAGCTGGATAAAGCCTCTGAAGAGATGCTCAGCGTGAAGGG
>CAZOEH010000512.1:0-2389 GCA_964578785.1 uncultured Desulfonema sp.
CGGACTTCGGCGGGAATATCTCCGGGTTTCAAATTCCCCACAAGTGAATGAATGAAAACACCGTCGCACACTTCGACAGCAATCTTGCAGAGGTATTCATGTGACCTGTGCATTGGATTCCTGAGCTGAAGGGCTGCGATTTCCTTCCAGCCTCTTTCATCGAAAATCTTTCTCGATTCGGCAGGCCTCATATAAACACCTGCATATTTTACCGGGAATTCGCCCTCGCTTAACACTTTTACAGGACCTGCAAGGTTAAACTGTTTCTGGTTCATTACCATCTGAACGCCCGGATGATCCTTCTCTGCGATTTTCCAGAATTCTTCGGCTGTCTTGGTGCCTTCGCCCATGTAAACTTTTTCGCATTCGAATCTTTTATCTTTCTCGGTCATCTCATATTTTTCTGTAACCTTCATCGTGGCCATGATCTCTTTGCTCTCCGGGTCACGAAGTGCGATTTCTTCTCCTGCCTTGATGCTGTCGGCATCAGCTTTTGAAGCAGAAAGCGTAACAGGGATGGGCCAGAATGTGCCGTCTGAAAGAAGGAATTTTTCACAAACGCCCTTCCAGTCGGCTTTTGTCATGAACCCTGTCAGCGGACTGAATCCGCCTATTCCCATCATAATTAAATCTCCGTTTTCACGCGGTGAAACATCAATAGTCTTAAGGCCCTTGGCTTTCTTTTTTTCAGCTTCAAGTTCTTTTCCTTCGAGTAAGCAGCAGGTCAAGCCTTTTCCGCCATGCGGTGGTATCAAATTCGACATCTGTTAACTTCTCCTTTCAATGGTTTATTGTTTTTATAAATTAAAAAGCAACGGCTTTTTATGAGTTTAATAGTGTATTATAAGGAAGGCCTTTTTTATTAAGAAATGTGATATTTGTCAAGTGTATTTGATTATATGGAGTAAATAAAAAAATACAATTTGGCGGAGAGAGAGGGATTCGAACCCTCGGTGGAACTTTCGCCCCACACTCGCTTAGCAGGCGAGCGCCTTCGGCCTCTCGGCAATCTCTCCGGATGTTTATGGCGGAGGGAGTAGGATTCGAACCCACGGAGCCGTTAAGCTCAACGGTTTTCAAGACCGCCTCCTTAAACCACTCGGACATCCCTCCTTATTGAAGTTTATCTCCCCTAACACCTTATCATATACAGGTCAAGAATTTTGAGGCATTAAATCGGCGTATTGATGGACATATTCGAGCCAATAATGTACATCTTATATATAATTGTCCGTTTGAATTATATATTTATTAATCATAGAATATATGAGGCAATGTAAAAATGATGCCAACATTATTTTAAACAAATTTAATTAGTTGTTGACATTATTCGTACTTTGTGATTTTTATGGTTTCCTCAAAACACAGTGTTGTTGGACTATTTAGTTTGAAGGGGATAAAAGAATGAAACAGAAGTATTTGATTTTAAAGGATGATGAAAACGGCAAGCTCATAATAAGGGAGCTTGCGGAGCTTGATAAAGAAATGTTTTCCGTGCTTTGCGAAGAAACATATGAAAAAAACAAAATAAAGCATTCGGTTCAAAAAGGTAAGGAGGAATTGATATCGGTACTTCGCACCCATAACTTTTATCCTCCCGGTTTGCAGGCCGGTAAAATAGCCGAAGCAGTGATGAATATTTACAGTTCCGGAAGCCCTCAAACTGTCGAAGTTTATATTGATGATGCCGAGCATTTGACAAAAGAACCAATTGAAATTTTAGCAGATGAGCCCATTGAAACCGAAACCGAGGAAATTGAAGAAATATTCGAAGAGAGCTTTAATGACAATTATGAGGGAGGCAAAGCTCCGATAAATAACCTTAAGTCAAGCATAGCAATTGCCGAAGATGAGTTTGTTGATAATGATGAGGAGATTTAACTGGGTTTACCGGTAAACTGCATCTATGCCTCGTATTTCCCGACATTCTCCGGCCATTGTATAGTATAAAATTTTATTGACTTATTTTTGGCAATAGCTTAGTTGTTTTCGCCTGAAAAATCGTTTAATATTAATCGACTATCTCCCCTATGAATATGAATTCAGAGGGCCTTCTGCACAGAAGAAATATTTTAATTTTTCATCATTTTTCACCGTGTTTCATGTGTCATCCGGATTGGCTGTAATTTGTGCGGCATTTGTATTTGAAGGCTTTTATAGAGAATAAATTCTTTTCTTTATGATTTTTTTCATCATAAGCCATGTGTAATTATTCCCTGCAACAGCCTTAACTTTACAGGTGGTATATTAAGCTACTTTAACAGCATCAGAGGAGGTGCCGATGGAAAAGGAAAGAGATTTTTTTGAAAGGTTAGAGAAAAGAGGAGTCTCAAGACGAGACTTCATGAGGTACTGTACGTTCCTCACCGCAACCATGGGACTTTCATCA
>CAZOEH010000513.1:0-2377 GCA_964578785.1 uncultured Desulfonema sp.
GCCCCCTTTTATCCTGTCGTATAAACGCAGAATCCTCGGAGTTCCCCTGTTCCAGCGTCCCATTCTCTCATTTTCCACCCATTTGGGATTTGATAATGTAAGCATTTCCGTTAATATTTGATATAACTGGGTTGGGATTTCGGAAAGCCTCAGGTTGTTTGTTACGATAATATTCAAATCATCACCTTTAACGGTTTCGAAAATATCAAATGTTGTCACTCCCGTGAAAACGGGAGTCCAGAATTATTTATAAAGACTGGATTCCCGCATTCGCGGGAATGACGAAAAAGGGAAAATCCAGATTTATTACTTGTCCATCACCTTTGACGTAATCGGAAAAAATGCCTGATACATTTTCCCCATATAGTTTTTCAGGTAAAAAATCCATGATAATCATTCACAAATATTTATCTGACAGGATTTACAGGATTAACAGAATCATTTATCAGGCCGCTCCAAAAGAGCGACCTGAAACACGCATCCGTTTTGCGGAGGGCGGTAAGCACAGGAAACTTTCATGTAAATCCTGTTAATCCTGTCTAAAGCCTTTTTTTCACAGGCGTTGAACAGTTGATTGACCGGGGAAAACGGGGATGGTATAAATCAGGCAAAAGAAAGGAGGCCCCATGAAAAAAGCCATGAAATACATCGCGGGTATTTTTTTTGTAATAACAGCAACATCACTCTTATGGGCCGGGAACAGGGAGATGGTTGAAAAGAGGGTGGATGAGCTCGATAAACTGAACAAAGAAGCAGTGAACCGGATTGCCGGAGAACCTGAAAGCGGGAAAATAAATTTCAAGGTGAGGGTAATTCCTGAAAAAGACGGTTTCAGATTCGAATCCGTTGAGAAGGAAACGGCATCTTCCATGCCGGATACTTTAATGCCGCAGCATGACGAAAATAAATTTTTTTCTTTCCGGGAAGGAATAGCGAGGCTTGTACATAAGAAGCCGTCAATAACTCCGTATAAAAGCTACAGCAATGAGGGTGAATATATTTCATTTCAAGACGCGATTACAAGGCGGAACAGGAGCAATAAATAATGAAAGAGCCTTTTCCCGGCCGTGACCATAAAACGCTCCGCAAGCACGCTTCCGGGATTTTTTATGCAGGCCTTGCCGCGGTTGAACCTGAAGCTGCTGTGAAGCGGTTTTGCCGCAGGAGAAAAAATTACCTGATGGCCGGAGGGGTGAAATATAACCTTGACAGGTTTGACAATGTATATGTAATCGGGGCGGGAAAAGCGGGCGCTCCCATGTCATCCGCCATAGAGGATCTTCTCGGGGAGCGAATCACGGAAGGCGTGGTCAATGTCAAATATGGCCATGTTGCTTCCCTCAAACACGTGAAGCTTGTTGAGGCGGGCCATCCTGTTCCTGATGAAAACGGGCGGGCCGGAGCAGAGAAGATACTGGGCCTGGCAAAGAAGGCCGGCAGTGACGACTTTGTCATATGTCTTGTATCGGGCGGCGGTTCCGCGCTTCTTCCCTTTCCGGCGCCGGGTCTTTCCCTGAAAGACAAGCAGGATACCATAAAAATGCTTATCTCCTGCGGGGCAACCATTCATGAAATCAACACGATCCGCAAACACACTTCTTTTATAAAGGGCGGAATGCTTGCTAAAGCGGTCTTTCCCGCAACCCTTTTAACCCTGATTCTCTCGGATGTTGTAGGAGATGATCTTGATGTCATAGCCTCCGGCCCGACTGTTTCTGATTCGAGCACCTATAAGGATTGTCTTGGAATAATCAAAAAATATAATTTAAGCAGGAAACTTCCCGGAAAAGTGGTAAAATATCTGGCCGACGGGGCCGCGGGAAAGAATCCTGAAACACCTAAAGCAGGAGATTTGATTTTTAAAAAGACCCGGAATTATATTGTCGGAAGCGGCATAGAAGCCATAAAGTCCGCAAAACGGAAGGCGGAAAGGCTGAAATATAATACTTTTGTGCTCTCATCCATGATAGAGGGAGATACCAAAGAGGCTGCTCATTTTCACTGCGCGGTAGCAAAGGAGATTGCAAAAACAGGTCTTCCGGTTTCAAAACCGGCATGTATTATTTCAGGCGGAGAGACTACCGTGAATGTTACGGGAAAAGGACTGGGAGGAAGGAACCAGGAATTCGCGCTTGCTGCGGCACTTGAAATTGCGGGGGTTCAAAATACCGTTGTTTTGAGCGGGGGAACAGACGGAACGGACGGACCGACCGATGCGGCCGGGGCTTTTGCGGATTCAGGCACATTGGAGAGAGCCGCAGCCGGGGGAATGGACCCGCTTCAATATCTGTCCGATAATAATTCATATAATTTTTTCAGGAAACTCGGGGATCTTTTTATTACGGGGCCGACAAATACGAATGTGATGGATTTAAGG
>CAZOEH010000514.1:0-2367 GCA_964578785.1 uncultured Desulfonema sp.
CGAAGATCACCATGGGGATGGACGGCGGAATGATAACGCCGATGGAACCGCCTGCGGCCACAAGGGCCGCGGAAAAGGCCGGAGGATAGCCCTGGCGGATCATCGCCGGAATGGCGATGGCGCCAAGCGCAGCCGTATCAGCGGCCGCCGATCCGGAAATGCCCGCAAAAAACATAGAAGCCACCACGACGGCGCAGGCCAGGCCGCCGTGGACCCAGCCGACAAGGCTGTCGGAAAAATCGATGAGCTGGCGGGATATACCTCCGGTTTCCATGATCGCGCCGGCCAGCATGAAGAGTGGAATGGCGAGCAGGTCGAACGAATCCACTCCGGCAAAGAGGAGCTGGATGATCGTCTGGCCCAGAGCCGAGATCTGGATTCCGGCTGGAAAGACCCCCGGGGTGAGCATCAGACCGATGGCCGGCAACCCGATGGAGAGGGCGATGGGCAGCCCCAGAGCTATGAGAGCAAAAAGGAAGGCAAAAAGAATGGCAACTATCATGGATTCCGACCTCCATCAGATTTTTTACTCAGGGTTCGGGCCATGTCTGCTATCACATGGAAAACGAAAATTACAGCAGCGATGGGGATCACGGCAAACGGGATCGCCATGGGGATCTGGAGAGATGATGAGGTGTGTTCTCCGGCCTTGATCGTGTAGATAACCCCGAAGTATGCTATCAAAGCAAAAAGAGCCAGGGTCAACACCTGCAGTCCCACCACGATGATCCGCTGGACAGCCGGCCCCAGGCGATGCCCTAAGCCCTGCAGGCCGATGAAGCTGGCCCGCTTGTAGGCGACCGTTCCGCCCAAAAAAGTGATGGCAACGAGCAGGTGGCGGCTTACCTCCTCGGACCAGCCCAAAGATGCTCCGGCATAGCGAAAGACGACCTGAGCGAACAGGATGATGCAGATCACCGTTCCGATGACAAACAGAATTTTTTCCACAAAGGCGTTGATCGCATTGCTGGCGCTTTCAAGTACCGACATATCTTAGTCTCCTGAAGAAACGGATGCCTGAACCACCGGTTAACAGTTCACGGTTGAAACGCTTGGCTTGAACCGAAACAGCGAGCGAATACCCCGCTGCTTGCGGCGGGGAGCTTCAAAAAAGTCTTCGGCATTACCGGAACCGCAAACTGCTAACCGTAAACCTTTTTATTTTATCCTTATTTTATTGTTTGCCGGATCTGTTCCACCAGCTTTTTCGTTTCGCCTGAGGCGGTCTCGATCACAGGAGCTGTGGCCTTGCGGAAAGCAGCCAGGTCCGGATTCTCTTCCACCAGCATGCCGGCGGCTTTAAGTTCGGCCAGCTGTTTGGCCTCGTTGTCGCGGATGAACCCGCGTCCCTGGAGCGCCGCCTTGCGGGCGCAGTCCAGAACGATCTTGCGCTCGCCCGCGGGCAGTCCGTCTATGAATGCCTTGTTGGCCACAAAGACCAGGGCCGAATAGACATGCCGGGTCAGGGTCAGGTATTTTTGTCCCGCCTCGTAAAGCTTGGAGGCATGTATCACGGCGATCGGATTTTCCTGGCCGTCGATTACTCCCTGCTGAAGCTGGGTGAAAATGGGCCAGGCCATGGGTGTGGGATTAGCCCCGATGGCCCGCCAGATCGCCAGATGGGTGGGAGCTTCCATGGTGCGGATTTTCAGAGCCTTGAGGTCCTCCGGAGTTTTTACCGGGCGCTTAGAATTGGTGACGTTGCGAAAGCCGTTGTCCAGATAGGCAATGGCAAACAGCCCTGATTTTTCATATTTCCTGGCCAGTTCCTGCCCGATGGGCCCGTCGAGGACCTTGTCGGCCATCTCATAGGAAGGGAGGAGAAAAGGCATTTCCAGAGCCTTGATCTCGGGCACAAAGGCCTCGATAGGGCCGGTTGTGCACACCGACATCTGGGTGGTGCCCAGCTGGATCTGCTGCAATACCTGAGTCTCGCTGCCCAGAGCCGCTGAATGGTGAACGTTGACTACGTATTTCCCCGGGAGTGCTTTTTCCAGGCATTCCTTGAACCAGACGGCGGCCTTTGTGTGGACAAGGTTCGGATTGGTGACGCTGGCGATGTTGATCTGAGTCTCGGCTGCGGCAATGCCGGTCAGGGCCGTCAGGCAGATGACTACCAGAAGGGCGATGATTGATCTGTGCATGTTGTTTTTCCTCCTCTTTGATTTATGGTTTAAAAGATTTTCAAGCCTGCTTGCCATAGCAGTTGATTCCCGTATAGGCCTTGCGGAAAGTAGCGAGCATGCGGGGCAGTTTTCGTTCCGGGACATCTACGGCGGACAGCCGGTCGCGGATCTGCGCCGGTGAAAGCCGGACATCCAGTTTACGGGCCGTAACGTCGATGTCGATGATATCACCGTCGCGGAT
>CAZOEH010000515.1:0-2361 GCA_964578785.1 uncultured Desulfonema sp.
CGGTCTTTTCGATGTTTGCCGGGTTTTTAAAGCGAAATGGAACGCTGAAAGAATAAATCGATTATGTCAATAATAGACAAATACCTGACAAGGGAGGTTCTGCAGTACTTCTGCATTATTCTGGCGACTATCATCGGGATCTATATAATTGTCGATTTTTTTGATGAAACGGATATCTTTTTTGAATCAGGCCTCTCCTTCCCCAGCGCTTTTTTTTATTTTATTTCCAAGATGCCGTTAGTTCAGTTCATACCTGTATCCGTTTTATTGTCCATTCTCGTTACCTTCGGCCTGATGAACAAAAACAACGAAATCGTGGCGTTAAAAAGTGGCGGTGTCAGCATATATTATCTTTTGAAGCCCATGCTTCTTATCGGCGTGCTGTTTTTTCTCATAATTGTTCTGCTTTCCGAAGTTGTTGTCCCGATAATAAAGAACAGGGCGGAAAGAATATGGGCGCAGGAGAGCCGGAAAAAAACATCCGCAACTCTCAAGGAAAAGGATATCTGGATAAAGGGAGACCGCCTGATAGTTCATATAAGTTATTTTAATTCAACCGAAGGGACTATACATGGAATCACGCTGAATTTCTTCGATGATAATTTTCGTGTGATAAGAAGACTTGACTGCGGGAAAGGAGTCCAAAAAAACGGTCTGTGGACTTTTTATGATATAATTGAACAAAAGCTTGATGAAGGCGACGGCAGAATTATTTTCCATAAGGAGCTCATTGAGAAGCTCGATTTTTCTACCGAAGATCTTGGAAAAGTGGCGGTCAAATCCGAAGCTATGAATGTTACGGAGCTTTATGATTATATAAAAAAAGTTGAATTCGAAGGGTATGACTCAACCAAATACAGGGTGGATTTTTATGCCAAAATCGCTTTCCCTTTTGTATGCATAATAATGTGTATTGCCGGAACGGGCATATCCTTAAGATTAAAAGCCAAAGAGAGCCTGCCGGTCAGCATAATTTACGGCATAGGAACGGTATTTTTTTACTGGATTTTTTACAGCTTCTGTCTTTCGCTCGGAGAAGGCGGGATTATTAATCCTCTTGCTTCAGCTCTGGTTCCCAATCTGATATTCTTATGCTTCGGTGTTCTTACGCTGCTTAATGCCGAATAGATTTATATTTAATAATGATTCAATTTGATATTTTATCAAAAATACATGAGTATAGTCAGGAAAAGAATTGAGAAAGTTATGTATTCCGAAGGAGAAAGCACCCCCTTTTTTCAGGGATTCTTATTGCTCATTCTTTCGGTTCTATACGGTATTCCCGTTAAGGCAAGAGAAGTTCTCTACAGGAAAAAGATATTCAGGCAAAAAAGACTTCCATGCAAGGTTGTTTCAATAGGCAATATAACTGTCGGCGGGACCGGTAAGACACCGATGACGATCTGCCTTGCGGAAATGCTGACCGGGTTCGGCCGTAAGGTTGTTGTGATCAGCAGGGGATATATGGGAAGAGCCGAAAAAATGGGAGGAATTGTAAGTGACGGCCGAGAGATTCTTATGGATCCCGATTCATCAGGTGATGAACCATTTATGATGGCGGCAAGGCTGAATAATATTCCTGTTGTGGTCGGGCAAAACAGATATAATGCCGGCCTGCTTGCAATAAGAAATTTCAACCCGGAGATTATTCTCCTCGATGATGGCTTCCAGCACCGCAAACTTTTCCGTGATATCGATCTTCTTCTTTTAGACTCGGAGCGTCCTTTCGGAAACAGCCGGCTTGTTCCAAGAGGGGTTTTAAGAGAACCGGCCGATTCAATCAAACGGGCCGATGCGTTTATTCTTACACGAACTTCTTCAGACAACACGCGGACAAGAAACATAATAAATGCTGTTTCAGGCAGCCAGCCTGTTTTTGAAGCCTGCAATTCATTCTATTTTTTTAAGGTTAAAAAAGACGGTGTTTTAAACCGGGCGGCGGGCATTCGGAATGAACCGTCTGATGATTTCAGTTCTCTGGCCGGGAAAAAGGTAGTGGCTTTTTCCGGAATAGCAGGAAACGATCATTTCAGAAAAACTCTTTCTGAATTCAAATGTGATCTTCTGGCATTTACCGGTTTTCCGGATCATCACAGATATACTGCCGGCGACAGGGAAAGAATCTCGAAATCCGTAAAAGATGAAAGTGCCGAACTTGTCATGACAACCGAAAAGGATTTTGCACGAATGGGCGGCAAATTTAATTTTCCGGTTGACATGATGGTTGTCGGTGTAAAAATGTGCATAAAAGATGAAAACTCTTTCAGGAAATTTATACTGAGTAAACTTTGATGGTTTCGTAAAAAATTATTCCGCCTGTCGGATGTTATGCGAAAGCTTCAATATATGAGAGCTTTGAAG
>CAZOEH010000516.1:0-1800 GCA_964578785.1 uncultured Desulfonema sp.
ATATAAAGCGTCATCCATGACGCATGAGAATTTTGATGGGACTTTTGAAATGCGGATTTAAAAAACCATAAAGCATCTGATTTGTCAATAAGTTAAGAATAAAAGGATTCAATCCGCCATAAAAATTGGCGGACCTTCGGGAGATTCGAGGGTTCAAGTGATGGTAAAGGAAAAGTCGAGAGGCGTGAGAGCGAAAAGAAAAATATCAGGCGGCTTTGGGAGAGATTCTCTCTATGCCGCCTTTTTGAGAGAGATATGAATACCTGCTCTCGTTGCCAGGGTAATAAGCATTTCGAGGCTAAATCTTTCCCATTTACCCCTGACCAGGTCAGAAACTCTGGATTGACTGATACCGAGGATTTCGGCAGCCTTTGCCTGAGTCAGTCTTCTGGTTTTGATGATCTTCCTGATATCAGCCATAAGATCAGCCCGTATCTGAAGGATCGCAGCTTCATCAGGTGAATACCCAAGATCAATGAATACGTTTCCGGAAGATTTAACAATTGGTTCGTTCATAAGTTGCCTCCAATCTGCCTGTACCGTCGGCGAGCCAGATCAATATCTTGCCGGCTCGTTTTTTGAGTCTTTTTTTGAAATGCATGAAGCACATACACTGCGTCTTGTAACTTTGCGACATAGATTACCCGCCATTCGCCCAGTACATGGATGCAGATTTCCTTGACGCCCGGAGCGATTATGTTCATTGGTTTCCAGACAGTCGGTTCAAGTCCGTTTTGAACAGCACGAAGCTCAAAGCCTGCGGCACGGCGGGCTTCATCAGGAAAATTCCGAAGATCATCTATGCTTGATCCAACAAAATTTAATGCTTTCATGGTTTCAGGAATATTATATAAGTTTTTATATATTTTGCAAGCTTAATAGTAAACCTGGTTTAATGAAAATTTTGATGGGACTTTTGAAATGCGGATTTAAAAAACCATATTGCATCTGATTTGTCAATAAGTTAAGAAAAAAAAGGATTCAATCCGCCACAAAAATTGGCGGACCTTCGGGAGGGTAGGATTCGAGGGTTCGGGTCTTTTAGTGGATTTGTCCATCAGAAAGATCGGACAGGTTGCATTACTAGTCTAACAATCGCCGCTGCAACAGCGACTGCATGTCACGCCGGCCATCAACAATCAAGAGAACATATACTTTCTTATCCATGACCCGGTAAATGATTCGGTAAGGTTTATAGAAAATCTCGCGGTATTCACGAAATATATTCAGATATCATCCGGTTCTTTCCGGATCATTTCTACTTCGCCAGAAAAAAGGCAATTCGTGCTTATATTAAATTGCTCTGTTATATTATAGGAAATGTCATAGGGAGATCTCTGTCCCCGGCACCATCGGGATCGAAAAAGAGTATCATAGCAAACGCGGGCGAATACGGATATTGTTTTTACTTATCACGGTAAAGGTTTCAATGAATCTGTCAGCATGTTCTTTAACAGCCGTTCCGACAACTTCCGCTTTGGATTTAGCCGTCAAACCAGACAGCCTGATCAATATAATGCCAAAAGCAAGACGCTTTTCCCTGAAAACCAGTTCTCCAAAATCTTTGTCAGCGGTTAAAAGAATACAGTTCTGCTGATTGGCTATTTCCAGAACCGTTTCATCGGAGAGACCGGGTTCCATCTCGACAATAGCAATAACCGTATGTCCGTCCGCCCGTAGTTGAACTACTATCGACTGATCAACACTTTCATCTGCCACAAATTTCATGCTGTTTCCAAAACAGGATAAATAACATCCGCCCGAAGGTTTTCTGCTGCAAAGGCAATAGCGGCAAGAATT
>CAZOEH010000516.1:1810-2360 GCA_964578785.1 uncultured Desulfonema sp.
ATGCGGGGATGGGCTTCAAGAATTTGTTCAAAGGTTTCGCCGGCTGAAAGTTTTTCCAGGATAAGTTCAACCGGAATGCGTGTACCGGCAATAACCGGCTTCCCCATCATTATTTTAAAATCAGAGTTAATATATTTACGCCACTCCATTTTTCACCTCAAATGATATCTGTTGATTTTTATATTACTATTAACACATTTTGCCTATCCTGTCCAAAAACAATAATGATAGGCAATATAGGGGACAACGTTCATCAAAATATGAGTTAACAATATTTAAGAATAAATTTAAGCTGTTGTTGGTAACCATCCACGCAAGTTTGTCATGCTATAGCTCGAAGAATAGCCTGCGCATGCTTTTGTGAAAGCTCGGTACGAACCCAATTTTCCCCCTGAAAACTTTCTATCGAAATAGTCTTTTTTATATTAAACGTCATCCATGACGCGTGAGAATTTTGATGGGACTTTTGAAATGCGGGATTAAAAGACCATAAAGCATCTGATTTGTCAATGGTTTTGAGGGTCATGGTTTTGAGGGTCAAAGGAGGCGT
>CAZOEH010000517.1:0-2360 GCA_964578785.1 uncultured Desulfonema sp.
GTCTGAATCCGCGCGGCTTTGCGCCGAGGATGGGGCCGCCGCAGATGCGGTTTTGATCTCGCCTTTTTGCGCCAACGCATTGATGGTTTCCGCTTGGCGCTTTTTTTCGTATCGCACTTCGGCGGCGAGGCGATCCACTTGGGCCATGCTGCTTTCGATCTGCTGAATGCGGGCGATGGCCTTAAAAAGCGCCAGTTCCAGTTTGCTCTGATTGTGGTTGGCGCGGCGCATCAATTCGCTCGCGAGAAATAACGAGAGCAAAGCCAGTAAAAATCCTAAGATGCCGAACGTTTGTGCCATGGTGGCTCAAGCATGGCTTAGAACCCTTAAAGAAAGCGTAAACGGCTGATTTAATTGATTGAATCGAGACGGCGAAGGGGTGGCTCACCAAGCCGCCAGGGCCATCAGGGTCAGGCTTCCGGAAAGTACGCCCAGACCGATGTTTTTGCGCGTGAGAAAAAACACGAGCAAACCCGTCGCGGCGGCGCTTAGACGCATCCAATCGGGGGTTTGGTCCAGCGCCCCGATGGGCAAAAGGATCATGCGCGCCACCAATCCCGCCATCAACGCGTAGGTCACGGCGGTGATCCATTCGATGACGGGGCTATGGGCCGCAATGCGCCCCGATAGCGCGGCGCCCAGCGCGCGCGAGGCAAATGACGCCAGGGCGGCCAAGGTGATGATGCCGGTTGGGGAAAACCAAAAAGCGTTCATTGTTTCGTCCCCTCTGTTTCGACGCGCCGCCCCAGCAGCCACGCCGCCGTGCCGCCGATTAATCCGGTGGTGACGAGGCTCCAATCGGGGGCGAACAGATAGGTCGCCGGGCCTAACAGCGCGCCGAAGACCAAAGCCATAACTTTGGTGCGCGAGCGCAGATCGACTAAAAACAGCACCATGAAATAGAGCGGGTTCAAATACACCAGCCCTAAGGCCACCGCTTCGGGCACGTGTCCGGCCAGCAGGTAGCCGGCCATCGTGAACAGCGGCGATCCGCCATAGAGCAGCAACCCGTATCCCACCATGAACGAAAAGCGTTGATCGGGCAGAAGATCGGGCAGGCGGCGCATGGTGCCGACCCAACTGGTGGCGGCGATCAGCATGGCGCCGAGGTAATAACCCCACGCGGGTATGCCCTCGCGGCGCACCTGGGGCAGCAGCGAGGCCACCATCGGCAGCAGCCGCGCATTGATGAAAAACACCGCCAGCACGATGGCCATCAGAGGCGCACCCTCGGCGGCCATTTCCGCCATGGCGATCTGCCCCGGCAGCGCCCAGGTGCTGAGCGTCGAATAAAGGGCGTCGCCTAAGCTCCAATTCATGTTTTTGATCATGGAGCCGAAGCCTAAGAAGCTGGCCCCCATGATCAACATCGGGACTTGCGCCGCCTCAACTACGCCGCCCCAAAACGCGTCTTGCGCGGTGGCGTATTTGATGGGGGCCGGGGGCCGTTGCTTAGATTGGGGAGCGTCCGTCATCAGACAGGCATAGCGCACGTGACGGAACGAGGGAAGGGGGAAAGCGTCCTGGGGTCTGGGTTCATGTGGGCGTGTTATAGGAAAGGGTGTCACGGCCGCGTTTGATTCCCAGAGCCTCGGCGATGAACAGCAAACCATGCGCGGCGCACATCACCGCGAGTGCGTTGCTGAGCGGGGGGTACTCAGTTATGGTCATTGTGCCGTACAAAATTATGCCGCCCGCAACGACCAGCACAGCGCCAAGCGTCCCCCAGAACAGCCGCTGCATTAGGGGCGCATCGCGCCATCGACGGAGCGACTTCGGCTTAGGCAGAGCGAACCGCCGTCGCACGTGCCCCTCCTCACCCAGCAAGCGCCGTGACAAGTGGTTTGACAGAACGATGTTGACGAGATTGATGCCTAAGAACCCGCTGATCGCCAACCACGAGGTCCTGTCTACGGCCAGTTCACCGCTCTCCGAAAGTGCGGCGTTCATAAGTGAAAAATAATTATAAAGCCCGTGCATAAGGATCGGCGCAGGCAACACTAAAAGCAGATGACGCCAGCGTCTTCCCCGCCATCGCCACAGCGCCAGTCCGGCCCCCATAGTGGCGGCGGAAAAGATGTGAGCCGGGGTGGAAAGAACGGAGCGGATGAAGGCGAGAGATTGCCATGTGTCCGATTCAACTAAGTAAAATACGTTTTCCAGCGCGGCGAAGCCCGCCGCGACGGCGACGGTCATCACCAGCAGATCGTGTGGCGTTTCACAGGCGTGGTGCCGCCAGACGAAGGCCAGCACCACGGCCAGTTTGATGGTTTCCTCGGGGATTGCGGCGGTGAGGAACGCATCTAGGGCGAGACGCACCGCGATGGGTTCGACGGCGTTGACGAAGGGGTGGAGGGGCG
>CAZOEH010000518.1:0-2351 GCA_964578785.1 uncultured Desulfonema sp.
TTTACATTTTTTACCGACTGCATGGCAGATATATCATCAAGCCGATTGATGATCTCGCCGATGCGACACGGAAGCTGTCAACGGGGGATCTGTCGATCAGAGTCTCCAGCAACGATAAAACGGAAATAGGTACATTGTATAATTCGTTTAATATAATGGCTGAAAGGCTGCAGGACTATGAAAAAAAACTGATAGATTTCAACCGATCTTTGGAGCAAAAAGTAAACGAAAGGACTCATGAACTTAAACATGCTTATGATACTCTGAAAAAGACCCAGGAGAAGCTATTAAGATTGGAAAAAATAGCGGCTCTTGGCCAGATATCCGCAAGTGTTAACCATGAAATAAAAACCCCCCTTAACTCTCTTTACATGAACCTTCAGCTTCTAAAGAAACAGGTGAATCAATTCGGTGGAGTCTCCTTGGATAGGAGAAAATATACGAACGAAATCATCGATATAATGGACAAGGAGACATTGCGCATCAGCGGTATACTCGATGAATTCGTCAGATATGCGCGACTCGCTCCATCGGACAGGAAAGAGAATGATTTAAATAAAATTGTTTCAGAAACGGTGGACATGATCAGCCAAAGAGCCGAGCAGTCCGATGTGAGGTTGCAGCTGAATCTATCCGACATCGTCCCCCTGTTTTCATTTGACGATAAAAAAATAACGCAATGCTTGACCAACCTTTTCATTAATGCCATCAATTCGATGGGTAACGGCGGTATTCTGACCGTTGAAACGGAACCTGTAGAAAACAACATGATAAGATTAATCGTTTCGGACACGGGTACAGGAATTAAAGAGGAAATTATCGATAAGATATTCCAGCCATTCTTTTCAAAAAGCAAGGACGGCCTTGGGTTAGGGCTCCCCATTGTTCAAGGTATCGTGGAAGGGCATGGCGGCAAAATTTCCTGCAGGAGCAAGGTCGGAGAAGGGACGACATTCGAGATTTTGCTTCCCACGGACATGCCCCCGGGAAAAGAGGAGGGTGATCAACAATGAGCAGATCCATACTGATTGTTGACGATGACAAATTGACGTGCGAGACACTGAAAAGGGCATTATCGGAGGAGTATACCGTTTATTCGGCGAGTAACGGCCAGGAAGCTCTTGATATCATCGAAAAGGGCGAGCCGGTGGATGTTATTTTGTCGGACTTGATGATGCCCGGGTTAACGGGCCTTGACATTTTAGACAGGATCAACGCTCTTCAATACAAGGCTGTTGTTATTCTTATAACTGGACAGGGCACCATAGATACAGCCGTGCAGGCAATGAAGCTTGGTGCGTACGATTATCTTGTAAAGCCGATTCATCTTGACAGGCTTTCCTTGTTGATCGAGAAGGCAATCGAAAACAAAAGAATAAAGGAAGAGAATATTCAGCTGAAGAATAAGATAAAAGAAAGCTACTCCTCGGTCAACGTAGTCGGAAGCTCATCAGAAATGCGTAATATTATGGATATTGTTCGACGTGTGTCTTCTACTACGGCATCCGTCCTTATCGCGGGAGAAAGCGGCACAGGGAAAGAACTCATAGCGAATATTATTCATTATAACAGTTCTCGATCAAACGGCCCCTTTATAAAAGTAAATTGCGCCGCTTTTGCCGAAGGAGTCATCGAGTCGGAAATTTTCGGACATGAAAAAGGTGCGTTCACCGGGGCGATCTCGTCAAAAAAAGGGAGGTTTGAACTTGCTGATGGCGGCACGCTTTTTCTGGATGAGATAGGAGATTTACCGCTTGGAGTACAGGTCAAATTGCTGAGGTTCCTTCAGGAACACACATTCGAGCGGGTCGGCGGCAATAAGACCCAACAGGTCGATGTCAGGATCCTATCCGCTACCAACAGAAATATAGAAAGCATGTTGAAAGAAGGCTCTTTTCGCGAAGACCTTTATTACCGTTTAAAAGTAATAACTATCGAGGTGCCGTCTTTAAGGGAAAGGGAAGGAGATATCGAGGAACTTGCAAGATTCTTTTTTAAAAAATATTCCGAAATACATAACCGCCATATAACGGGCATATCGGATGAGACAATGGCCATAATAAAGTCTTATGACTGGCCAGGGAATGTCAGGGAATTAATGAGTTTCGCAGAGAGTTGTGTTGTTTTAGCAAGAGATAATTATATAACAAACGATGATATTCCTGAATATCTATTCCCAATGCACAACAGCAATCAACATAACGCCGTTGGTGTTCTTGAAGAAAATGAAAGACAACTCATTGTAGATACCCTGAAAAGCACAAGAGGGAATAAAGTTGAGGCGGCAAAAATATTGGGAATAGGGTTAAGAACTCTATATAGAAAGTTGGAAAGGTATCAGAATGGCAAGA
>CAZOEH010000519.1:0-2346 GCA_964578785.1 uncultured Desulfonema sp.
AATCCCATGAAGTATCCACCAGGTCTTGACTGCTTCTCAAGCAGCACAACCTTAAGGTCCGATTTCGAGAGGAGGGCCGCGGCCGTCAGGCCTGCTATGCCTGCTCCTATGACTATAACGTCACATTCGGAAGGTAATTTGTCATTCTGCATGATATTTTATTCCCGGCAATAAACAGGCTTGGTTTTTTTGTTTGATAAGACATTTGCTTTTTTACGGCGGAACAGCATTACCAGTACTTCCGGTCATAATCACGATACATTCCGTGAAGATGCCAGCCCAACTTCAGACCGCCCCAGAATAATTTGATGAAATCCCGGACAGGCACTTTGACCCTGTTGATCCGCGGAGGGATCTTGGCCGCTCCGAGTGCATAAAGAATCGAGAAATAACGGTAAAATTTTTTTAATGGCAGTTTAGTCGGCAAAATTGTGTGGAGACAATCGTAAAAGAGACAGGGATCTTTGCAGATGAAGCTCTCTTTGGCGGCAGCGAAGGCTTCTGTTCCCGGTGGCGGAGAGAGGACAGTGAAAGCAAATTCGGCGGGTGCAAGTTCCTCGATCGTCTTGTGGACTATTTCGAAATCCTCTTTCTCGAAATCGGGATTGATCATCAATGCGGCATGAATATTCAAATTGAGATTTCGCAGAATCTCCCGTGCTTTTCGGTTTTGAGATGATGTGGCTTTTTTATTATATCCCGTCAAATTCTTTTCTTCGAGTGATTCGAATCCTATATAAACAAGTTCGAGCCCTGCCTTTTTCCACAGCGCGAACAGGTCGGGGTGCCGGCAAATTGTATCGCTTCTTGCCCATGAGAGATATTTTTTCCTGACACCACGCTCAATCAGCATTTCGGCAAGACGCCTCATTCGTTTAGCATTGATGAAAGTTTCATCATCAACAAAGTAAATATATTCCTGGGGAAGGGAGGCAATCTCATCGACTACATCCTCTATATCGCGCTGAAGGTATTTCCCGTTTGCAAGGAAGTGAACAACACAGAAGCTGCATCTGTTCGGACATCCGACGCTTGTTCTCACGCAGGCGATCCGGGGAAAAAGAGTTTTCAATTTCTGGTTCGGTTTGCCGTAGCAAATGCAGTAATATTTCGATCTGTCGACCAGGTCGCGCCGGGGGCGGGTGTTGATGCCGTCAGGGTGAATCGGTGGGGGCGGTTTAACGGCAAGGCGGTCGAAATCCGGCGAGCCGCTATGCAAAATCCAGTCTGTTTCAGGAATCGGCTGTCCGCTATCGATAGCTTTCAGGATAGTCTTGATCGCCGAAACGCCGTCTCCCCGGACAACCAGATCGAAAAGCTCCGGGGCTTTGCAATCTGTGGGATAGCTTGAAGCGTGGATGCCTCCCAGGCATGTCAGAACGCCCGGGAGAATCTCTTTGGCCAGACCGGCCAGTTCCCTGTTTATATGAAATTGCCCGGAAAAGCCGCCGAATCCGACTATATCGGGGTGGTATTCCTTCAATATCCGCCTGTATGCCTTCAACGGCTGTTTTTGCACTGCCAGATCACAGATACGAACGTCATGAGGAGGCTGCACCGCGCCGGCAATAAGCTCCTGAGCGTAAGGTTCGAGCAATAACATGCTCTGAAGCCACCGCGAGGTCGGCAGATGGGGATGAGGTCTTACTAATAGAACTTTCATGTTAACTTTCCATCAAATAATTTTCCGGAAAAAGAGTTTATTGGGCCTTTTACGACTTTTTCTTTTTGCAAACGCCTATTTGAATAAGGTCAGGAACATTGTCCACCTGCCGGCAGGCACCCTGTTCCGTTAGACAGCCTGATAAAGTTTCTGAAACAGGGCCAATCGGACCTGTTCCCTTGAGGGCTTCCCGCGGTCCAGTTCTTCCCTCCCATTTACCGCATCGTCCGCCGGTTCTGCCTATGACTTCATCCGCATCGAGAACCTCGATAATTTCACAATAATTGGGACAATCCCCGCATTCGAAACCCTTTGTGACAATGGCATGCGTGGAGGCTTCAATTCCCCGATATTTTGTCTGTTCGATGCCTGATTTTGACGCTATCAGGGCGGCTCCATAGGCTCCCATAACCATATTGTAGGGCGGAACCACTATATCACACTGAAGCGCTTCTTTGAAAGCCCGGCAGATTCCCTTGTTTGCGCTCACGCCGCCCTGAAGAACTACAGGCGGTTTAATCTCCTTCCCGTTGCACACATTTGAAAGATAGTTTCTGACAAGCGCGTGACACAGTCCCATCATGATATCTTTCTGTTTATGCCCGGCCTGCTGTTTGTGAATCATGTCTGATTCCGCAAAAACCGTACAGCGGCCGGCTATGTCCGTAGGATCATCCGATGTC
>CAZOEH010000520.1:0-2344 GCA_964578785.1 uncultured Desulfonema sp.
TCAGCTTCTAATTTTCATTCGGAAATGGCCCTTTTGCGCGATCTCCGAATTGAAAACTGGATTGTGTCCAAAATAAGCTCATAAAATAAGGAGGCCGGGGAGGAGTAACCCTCTCCGGCCTCCTTTATTGCCTTTCTCTATGTCAAATCCCGCAGTATTTTCTTAATCACTTCACTTAGTGGACGCAGTTCATGATTGCATATCCAGAATATCTGTTCGGCATCTATGTTAAAGTAATGATGGACTATAATATCCCTGAATCCCTTGACACCTGACCAGTCGATTTCCGGATATTTTGCTAATAAAGAGCCTTTCGTCATTTTATCTATGTTTTTCAGACTCTCACCAACAGCAATGAACAGCATGCATATCCCATCCAGTTTTTCCATACCTTCCATGGTCTCAGTAAAATAATCGGCATTTTGGATATGTGCAGTACGATTAATTATTTTCTCAATCGCTTCATCAATTTGTGCAAGAATTGAAAGGACAAGCTCTTTATCAAACATAAAAGCCATCTTTTTCGATTCTAAGCTTCAGCGCCGGGTTCATTTTTTTGCCAATACGCACAATATCAACCTTTCGGTTTACCCGTTTCTCTATATCCTCCTTTATGTGCACCAGAAAAAATGGATTAGGTGAAATCGTTTTAATGCAGATATCAATATCGCTTTCGTCATTGCTTTGGTTACGGGCAACAGAGCCAAAAACACCAATGGATATTATCCCGTATTTTTCAGCGAAATTGTTTTTATATTCCCTGAGAATTGATACTATTTGATTTTTGTCCATTATCGACCTCCGGCATAATCATAATTTACTAATCTGCACTTAATCTTGGGAGCGGGGGAATCGGATTGAATGGGAACATCTTGTATTGCCAAATTTTTTATTAATAATATAACTATTTATACGAAAAGTCAAAGTAATTGACGGTGACGCGTAAACTGGAACATAGTTGTAAATCACGGACGGAGTCTTCCGCCTCACGCCTTATGCCTGATCAAGCTTTTCTTTTAATACTTTGTTCACTATTTCAGGATTAGCCTTGCCTTTTGTCTCCTTCATAATGCGCCCGACAAAAAAGCCCAGGACTTTTGTTTTGCCCGCCTTGTAATCCGCGGCTTCTTTTGGACATCCCGCAATGAGTTTTATAACCATATCCTCTATAGCGGATACGTCCGTAACCTGCACCAGGTCTTTTTCCCTGATTATTTCTTCGGGCGATTTGCCGGTTTTCGCCATTTCTTCAAAAACCGTTTTTGCGATTTTCCCGCTTATGACATTCTGATCGATAAGCTGTAATAACTTTGCAAGATTCGATGAAGAGACCGGCGATTCTTCAATGCTTTTACCTTCCGCATTCAGAAGTCCCAGCAGAGCTCCCATCACCCAATTGCTCACCTGCTTAGGGTTGTTGAATTCTTTTACGCAGGTTTCAAAATATCCCGCTGTCTCTGCTGTGGATGTGAGAACACCGGCATCATATTCCGGCAAACCGTATTCCGAAATAAACCTCTCTTTTTTTTCATCCGGAAGCTCCGGGAGCATTCCCTTCAGTTCACTTATCCATGCGTCATCTATTACAAGCGGAAGAAGATCCGGATCGGGGAAATATCTGTAGTCGTGCGCCTCTTCTTTTCCTCTCATGGAGGTTGTGCAGCTCTTCGCCGGATCCCAGAGTCTTGTCTCCTGAATAATCTTCCCTCCCTCGGATAAAACATCTGTCTGCCTTTCAATTTCATACTGAATGGCTTTTTCCACGTTTTTGAAGGAATTGAGATTTTTGAGTTCCGTCCTTGTCCCGAGAACGCTCTCTCCTGACAGCCGGATGGATACATTTGCGTCGCACCTGAAGCTTCCCTCTTCCATGTTACCGTCGCAGATATCGAGATATCGCAGGATGGATCTCAGCTTTCTCAGATATGCCCCCGCTTCTTCAAATGTTCTTATATCCGGTTCGCTGACTATTTCGATAAGAGGTACACCGGTTCTGTTGAAATCAACCAGGGAATAAGGGCGGTTTGGATCGTGTATCAGTTTGCCGGCATCCTCTTCCATGTGAATCCTGGTTATTCCGATTCTTTTTGAAACGCCGTTTGTTTCAATGTCAATATGGCCGTTTTGGGCTATCGGAAGCTCATACTGGGAAATCTGGTACCCTTTCGGAAGATCGGGATAAAAATAGTTCTTGCGGGCGAACCTGCTGTTTCCGGAAATTGCGCAGTTCGTCGCAATCCCCATAAGCATCGCATACTCAACGACTTTTTTGTTCAGCACCGGCAGCACGCCGGGCATGCCTAGGCAGACCGGACATGTGTGTGTATTGGGAGGAGCTCCGAAA
>CAZOEH010000521.1:0-454 GCA_964578785.1 uncultured Desulfonema sp.
CGGAGAAGCTTCGCATGAACGGCGATATCATCCGTATTCAATCCGTCGCTTCCGGTCACGCCTGTTTTTGAAACAAGATATATGAATCCTGATGCAGTTGATGCTATTTTTTTCATTCTTTCAGGAGGCGTTGTGGGAGCCACAAGGCGTATGAGCGCAAGTTCGTTTCCAGGCCACCTGGATGTCATTTCATCCGATTCTTCGGGCGGAAGATCCACCACGAGAGTTCCGTCCGCATCCGCCGACAGAGCATCATTATAGAATGCTTCCGCTCCGTAGGAATGTACCGGGTTGTAGTAGGTGAAAAGAATAACCGGAATATCGGAGAAAGCCCTTATTCTGTGTGTCATTTCAAGAGCCGCCTTTATGTTCACGCCGTTTTTGAGCGCCCGGGCGGATGATCTCTGAATTACAGGCCCGTCCGCCGTAGGATCCGAAAAAGGAATTCCGAGTT
>CAZOEH010000521.1:464-2341 GCA_964578785.1 uncultured Desulfonema sp.
TGCTTTGCACATCGATTCGATTATTTTAAGCGAAGTTTTAATATCAGGGTCTCCTGCGGAAAGAAATCCGACAAGCGCTTTTTCGTTTTTCCGTTTTAAATCGGCGAAAGTTTTTTCAATTCTTTTTGTTTTCATTGTTTATATGTTCTCCCTAAATCGAATATCGGACATCGGACATCAAATATAGTTTATGGTCTCTGGTCTCTGGTTTCTTGTTACTGACCACTGGCCCCTGATCCCTGAACCCTTTTTAAAGATGCGGCGAAACAATTCCGAGATCCTTGTCTCCTCTTCCGGAAAGATTGACGATTATAATTTTATTCTTCTTCATCCGGGGCGCCTGCTCCATAGCGTATGCCACCGCATGGGAGCTTTCGAGAGCGGGTATTATGCCTTCCAGCCTGCAGAGTGTTTTAAATGCGTTAAGAGCCTGATCATCATCAATCGATACATATTCCGCTCTCTTCAAATCTTTCAGAAGAGAGTGCTCGGGGCCGACGCCCGGATAGTCGAGTCCTGCCGATATAGAATGGGCTTCAAGTATCTGCCCTTCCTTGTCCTGAAGAACATATGATTTTGAACCGTGAAGTACGCCTACGGAGCCTGCTCCCAGTGTCGCGGCATGTTTGCCCGACGATATGCCTTTCCCGGCGGCTTCGACCCCGGTCATTTCAACCGGGTCGTTCATGAAAGGATAGAAAAGGCCCATTGCGTTGCTTCCTCCGCCCACGCAGGCGATAAGCATATCGGGAAGACGTCCGGTAATATCGACAATCTGTTTTCTTGCCTCTATGCCGATGATCTTCTGGAAATCACGCACCATAACAGGATACGGATGAGGTCCGGCTACTGAACCGATTATATAAAAGGTGTCTGTCACAGCCCCAACCCAGTATCGCAGGGCTTCATTCATGGCATCCTTTAACGTGCCTGTTCCTGATTCAACAGGTACGACCTTTGCGCCGAGGAGCTCCATCCGCAAAACATTCGGAGCCTGCCTTTTTATGTCTTCGGTTCCCATGAATATGCGGCATTCCATTCCGAAAAGAGCCGCTGCAGTGGCCGTAGCCACCCCGTGCTGTCCCGCGCCTGTCTCCGCTATGACCTTCTTTTTCCCCATCCATTTTGCAAGTAGAGCCTGGCCGAGAGTGTTGTTGATCTTATGCGCCCCCGTATGAGCGAGATCTTCCCGCTTTAAAAATATGGATGCGCCCTTTAACTGTTCGCTCAGCCTTTTTGCGTGAAAAAGGGGGGTAGGCCGGCCGGCATACTTTTCCAGAAGATAATCGAGTTCCTGATTGAATTTCTTACCGGATGAAAATCTGCCGTAAGCCTCTTCAAGCTCAAGAAGAGCCGGCATGAGGGTTTCTCCGACATAGCGCCCTCCGTAAGGGCCGAAGTGACCGTTTAAATCCGGATAGAGGCCGGTTTTAATTTTTTTTGTCATTAAAAAATCCTCCGTGTTTTTTTTGCGGGTATAGATTCGGACACATTCATGATAAACAGCTTCACTTTTTCAATATCCTTGATTCCGGGAGCGGACTCCACACCGGAGCTGACATCAACCGCATCGGGAAGGCAAAGGGATATGGAATGAAAAACATTCTCCGGGGTAAGACCTCCCGCAAGAATGAGCGGATATTTATCGCTTATAATTTTTGCCTTTTCCCACTCCCATGATAACGCGTTTCCTCCCGGAAGAGTTCCTTTTCCACATTCGGTTAAAAATGCCGATACCTGATATTTTGCAGCATCTTCAAAAGATGGTTTTCTCTCAAGAAAAAGCGCTTTTATTACAACAAGGCCTTCCTTAATCAGACTTTCAGCAAGCTCAGGAGGTTCATTCCCGTGAAGCTGAACGGCATTGATGCCGCATC
>CAZOEH010000522.1:0-2333 GCA_964578785.1 uncultured Desulfonema sp.
GAACGATGCTACGTATTCAGATGGTTCGTTCGGTACGGATCGTTGGTTGGTTAACGTAAAGCAGGATGCTTCTCAGGCAAGGAGACTTGCAGCCCTTGAGAAGAAGGTTGGCATTACCTGGACTCCTGAGGGTTTCTGGAAGACGGGTGAGTGGCTTGATCAGTTAACTGGTCCGTACATCGTGAAGAATCATCCTGGCAAGACCATATTCGATCTGTGTCCAGATCCAGGTTGGTTAGATACGCACCATGCGCCTGCTGAGGAAGTCGAGTATATCAACAGGAAGATAAAAGAACTCGGATGGCAGAGTGAGGAAGAACATCCTGGCGATCAAGGTGCAAGGTCTATGAAACCACACTGATTGAAATAGTACTTTCATAAGCAGCAATGTTAGTTTGTTAAAGGAGCTGTGCGATGTTTGCACAGCTTCCCCTTTTTATTGAGGTATTTTTGAAATCATACAAAGAGAAGCCAGAGCGAATTGCTATGGATTTGGATGCGACAGATGATTCGATGCACAGGAATCAGGAATGCCGTTTATGAATTCCAAAGGCCTTCATTTGAGATGCCAGGGTGGTAGGTTTCATGCCGAGTAGTTTCGCTGCTCCACCAGGGCCGGACACCTTCCAATTTGTTTGGTGGAGAGCTGAAAGAATATTTTCTTTTTCCAGCTTTTTTAAATTCTCATACGTTAGTATTTCACCGGATTGTTTCATGCTTTTGACATAATGGGATACCATCGGTAAGGCTTTTTCAGTAGAAATTTCTGGCACATCTATTCGCAACTCCCTCCCCCTCGATACAATTACCGCATGCTCAATCACATTTCGCAGTTCTCTTATATTTCCAGGCCAGTCATAGTCCTGAAGTTGAAGAATATGCTTTTTCTTTAAAGGCAATTCTTTCAGACCCATGCTCCGGCATATCTGTTTTAAGAATTCTTTTGCTAAAAGAGGTATGTCTTCTTTCCTGTTTCGGAGAGGAACAATTTCCAGTGGAAAAGCGCTTAAACGAAAGTAAAGGTCATTCCGGAATCGCTTTGCCTCCATCTCTTTTTTGAGATCCCGGTTGGTAGCGGCAAGTACCCGTACATCTACCTTGCGTGTCTTTTCCTCCCCAACCCTTTCAAACTCACCTTCCTGAAGTACGCGTAGTAACTTACTTTGCAGTTCAAGGGGTATATCTCCCACCTCATCAAGAAAGAGCGTTCCCCCGTCTGCAAGCTGAAATCTCCCTGTCCGATCTCTCAGCGCTCCGGTAAATGCGCCTTTTACGTGTCCAAAAAACTCGCTCTCAAAGAGTTCGCGTGGAATGGAAGCGCAGTTGACTTTAATGAGAGGGTGATTTTTTCGCCTGCTTTTTTGATGAATTGCCAGGGCGATGAGTTCTTTTCCTGTCCCAGACTCACCATGAATGAGAACAGTAGCGTCAGTGGGTGCTACCATCTCTATTTGCTGAAGGGTCTTTTGTAATGCAGCACTCTGTCCTACAATGTTTCCAAAAGTATAGACATCCCGGACTGTGTCACGGAGATATTCATTTTCCAGTTCCAGTTGACGGTGTAATTGCTCGATCTCCTCAAATGCCCTGGCATTGGCAATAGCCGATGCCGCATTGTAAGCAAAGGTTCGAAGCATGACCAGGTGCGATTGATCCAACACCTTCCGGCTGAAAAGAGCTACCACACCGAGTGTTTCATTCCGGAACACTAATGGTTGGCCGGCGAAACTGGCTATTTTCTCCCGCCTTGCCCATTCTGGGTCCAGCAACCAGGTGGGATTTTTGATGATATCGTTACGTAAAATAGCCTTGCCGGTTCCTCCAATATAGCCTATTTTCCCTGTAGCAGTAATATTGTCCCGTTCTTCAGTATAAATGGGGAAACGCTTATAGTGTCCTTTAAGGCACGTGTACCGTTGTTTATTACGAAGCGACTGTCCATTACTTGCTATCAGATGCAGACATTTCGTCTGATCAGGACAATTCTTTAACCAGGGGCAGACACTGCATAGGTCGCCCGGTCCTATGATCCAGATTCTGGCAAGAACAACATTAGAGTCATCAGCCAACCCATTCACGATGTTACGAAAAACAACATCTACTGAGCGTTCATTGGCGACTGACAGGGCGATGGATTGAAAAAATTCAATATTCATAATTTCAAGTGTAAGCAATGATTGATTTAATTTCAACGATATTTCGCAAGCTCAACATGCCGTGCGGTGGGCTGTCTTGTTACAAATCAAATCAAGGATTATCCTTTTGAAGTGATCTTGCATGATGGCTTGCCTGTGAGCGGGGTAATTTTGGCAGATCAGATTAAGATGTTAGAC
>CAZOEH010000523.1:0-2320 GCA_964578785.1 uncultured Desulfonema sp.
TCACAAGAACTCTCCCGCCCAAGGCGGGATCAAACAGCTTGTGATTTTTAACGCTTAAGTAATTTAAAAATCTATTTCCCAAAAATCTCAAATCCGTTCGCATATGACTTTTTACGAATGCATTAAATATAATTACTGATATGGAAAAACACACTGCGTACATTTCGGCCGGCTCCAACATCGGAGATAAGCTTTTAAACTGCAAAATGGGCATATCGGCTCTTGCCGAATCGGGCGCGGCGGTGATTAAGGCATGGTCGCACTTTTACCGAACCTCTCCTGTTGACTACAAGGACCAGGATTGGTTCGTGAATGCGGCGGTAAAAATTGAAACGGAGCTTGATCCTTCCGGTCTTTTAAAGGAGATGGTTGCGATTCAGGCAAGGGCAGGGAGAAAATTTGATGCCGTTCGTTTCGGTCCTAGGATTCTCGATCTTGACATCATACTGTATGACGATGCCGTAGTTAATTCGCCCGGGCTTACGATTCCGCACCCCCGGATGCATCAAAGGCGCTTTGTTCTGAAGCCTTTGTGCGATATAGACCCTTTGGTCGTTCATCCGGTATTGAAAAAGAACTTAAAATACCTGCTCGACACCCTTGATGATGATGAGCAGAAGACGGTGATGTGCATATGAAGCTTATAATGTATTTGCTCCTGATATATCTTGTGTATAGAGTAATTAAAGCCTGGATGGCCCCTTCGGTGTATTCCGGGAAAAAGGAATACGCCGGCGGCACGGGTCAGATAGATGATATAATGATAAAAGATCCCGTCTGCGGGGTATATTTTCCGAAGAAAGACGGGATATATCTGAATACGGACGGTGGGGAAATGTACTTTTGCAGCAGTGAATGCAGGGACAAATACGTCAATAATTCCGGTTCAAAAAAATAACATGAAGTATTCGGCATAAGGAGGTTGATTAAATATGAAATTTTTCATTGATACGGCCAACATTGATGAAATAAAGGAAGCAAACAGCATGGGGATGGTGGACGGGGTTACGACAAACCCGTCTCTTATCGCAAAAGAAGGGCGTGATTTCGAGGAGATTATAAAAGAGATCTGCGAAATCGTTGACGGCCCCATCAGCGCCGAGGTTATAAGCCTCGATCTTAAAGGAATGTTGAAAGAAGCCCGCCACCTTGCATCGATCCACAGGAATATAGTAGTAAAAATTCCCATGACGGTTGACGGTCTCAAGGCGGTAAGCAAGCTTACAGGTGAAGGAATCAAAACCAACGTAACCCTGGTCTTTTCACCGCTTCAGGCCCTTATGGCCGCAAAGGCCGGCGCAACTTACGTCAGCCCTTTTGTGGGACGCCTTGATGACATCTCGCATGACGGCCTTCTTCTGGTCGAACAGATAGTTGATATATATGATAATTACGCCTATGATACTGAGATAATCGTTGCCAGCGTGCGCAATCCTCTCCATGTGCTTGAATCGGCTTTACTCGGGGCCGACATCGCGACGATTCCTTTTAATGTTTTAGGAAAGCTGGCCGCTCATCCTCTCACGGATAAAGGCATTAAAGCCTTCATGGATGACTGGAACAAGGCGAAAAAAACCAAGAAATAAAGCATGGAATAATATGAAAAGCAGCAGCAGGATTCAGGACATACTGAAACACCCTAACAGCATTACAATGTACAGAATGGCAGTAATTCCGGCTATTATTGTCCTACTGCTCTTTCCGAACAGGTATTGCACTTTCCTTGCCGCCGTGCTTTTCAGCGCAGCGGCCATCACCGATTATCTTGACGGCTACCTTGCAAGGCGATGGGGGCTTGTGTCGAATATCGGAAAATTCATGGATCCGCTTGCCGATAAACTCCTCGTGTCCTGTTCTTTCATAATGATGACTTCACTCGGCTGGATACCCGCCTGGGTGGTCTGCGTTATTATAGGGCGTGAAATTGCGGTGACGGGACTTCGGAGTATAATCGCGGAACATGGCCAGGATGTAGCCGCAACAAATCTGGGGAAATACAAAACCGGTTTCCAGATAGCGGCCATAATTCCTCTTCTGATGCATTATCCGTATCTCGGGATCAATTTTCATGCCATAGGAATGGTTTTTTTATGGGGAGCAGTTGTTTTAACCGTATGGTCCGGGATTGACTATTTTACTCAATTCTGGAAGCTTTTTAAGGAATAAATTTGTATTGACAAAATGTTGAGAAACTTATAATTGGAAAAACCCTGACAGCCCCCTTTCATAAACATGAAAGCGGGGAAAAGAGCTTGAAATGAGAAAGGTTTTCTGAAGTCTTATGAGATCTTTGAAGAACGCCCAATTTTAAGTTTCTCAA
>CAZOEH010000524.1:0-2315 GCA_964578785.1 uncultured Desulfonema sp.
GGGCCTATCAGTCCGAAGAGCTCGCCTTTTTCGACTTCAAGGTCAAGGCTCTCCACAGCTTTTGTTCCGCCGAAAGATTTTGAAAAGTTTTTAATGCTTATTATAGGAAGTATCATATCTGATGTACTCGTAAAAAGTCCAAATCCGTTCGCATATGACTTTTTACGAAGCCGTCATAGCTGCCGCTGGACAATAACGGACACAGGCATACCAATTTTTAAAATCCCGTTATTGTTCGGTACAATTATTTTCGCGGAAAATACCAGAGAGGCTTTTGTCTCCTCGGTCAGTATCGTTTTCGGAGTGAATTCCGATTTGTCGGAAATCCAGGATACCCGGCCTTCAAGCGTTTTATCATCAATTCCGTCAATCTTTATCCGGACATTCTGACCAAGTTTTATAAAGGGCAGTCTTTGTTCTTCAACATATATCTTGGTCCAGAGCAGGGAAAGGTCGGCGATATCACATACGGGGCTTCCTGCTGCAAGTAATTCCCCCCTTTCAACATAACGCACAAGTACTCTTCCGGAAACAGGAGAGGTTATCATGGCGTCTTTAACCTGCTTTTTAATAAGTTTTGCTCCCGATTCAACTTGTTTTCTTTTGCTTATGACGACATCCAGCGAGGACTGAATGGACTTGATCCGCTCATTTGCCGCATCGAGCTGGGTTTTGAGGTCGTCGACATTCTGCTGTGATATCGCTTTAGACTGAAGAAGGGCTAAAAATCTCTTGTATTTTATGCCGATATTCTCTTTCTCGATTTTTGCCGTTTCAAGCTGTGAAAGAGTTGCTTTATATTGATTGCCGAGTTCCTCAATCGCAGACCGGTTCTGCTCTAGCTGATACCCGAGGCTTTCAGTTTCTATGCCTGCCAATACATGCCCTTCCTGCACCTCGATTCCCTCGTCAAAATTGAGTTTCTTTATGATGCCGTTCGTCTGGGAGCTGACACGTGTTATATCCGTATCCATTATCCCCGAGAATGTCATTTGATTTTTTTTCTCTTCGGAGCAGGAGCAGATAACGAAAAGCAGAAGGAAAATAGCAAGTCTTTTAAAATGAGAAAAACCGGGATCGATTTTTAAGAGTGTCATATGTTTCTTCTGTTGCTGGTTTTTGGTTAAAAAAGCAGAGCCGCCTGAATTTTATTTATTACAAGTCCGTCAACTTATTCAACGGGATACTATAGAAACGGTATTTTAGTGTCAAGGATGATATATATGAAGTTAATTTATATTGACATTTTAGCCTCATCCTGCAAAAAAGCACTGAATATTTGATATGTTTTTTATCTGCAGCCATCCGGCGAGGATGACACTGTTACATATCCAATCGGAAGAATATAGCTTGACGGGGGAGAAACCGGGAATGGACATGAAGCGTGATTATTATGAAGATGTTCAGCTATTTACCTCAGGTGTTGTCTTTTTCTGGTTTATCGCCCTTCTCGCTCTCCTTGCCGCATATCCCTTTATCGTGAAAAATTATTACGTATATGTAGCCAACTATATAGCCATCAATATAATAGTGGTTATAGGCCTTAATATTCTTGTAGGCTACACAGGCCAGATATCTTTGGGGCATGCAGGTTTTTTCGCAATAGGCGCCTATGGAACCCTTATCCTGATGACAAAGTGTCATTTTCCTTTTCTTCTGGCGCTTCCTTTATCCGCGCTGATTGCCGCGGTTTTCGGATTTCTCCTCGGACTTCCGGCCTTAAGGCTTGAAGGCCCGTATCTTTCAATAGCGACACTCGGTTTCGGTCTCACCATCACGCGGGTTATAGGGAAAATCGAGTTTTTCGGAGGAAGGCAGGGGATTCATGCTCCCGCGCTTGTCATAGGTCCATGGCATCTTGATACAGACCGGGATTTTTACTATCTTCTTATGATAATTACGGTGCTGATGACCATAGGCGCCCGCAACCTTATCAAGACCAGAGTAGGAAGGGCTTTTGTCGCTATCAGGGATGCCGATATTGCGGCTGAAACAATGGGCGTTAATCTTGTATACTACAAGACTCTTGCCTTTGCCGTGAGCGCATTTTACACCGGCATTGCCGGAGGGCTTTACGCGTTCGTCCTCCGTTTTATAGAGCCTGAAGTTTTCTCGCTTTTCATGTCGATCATGTTTCTTGCAATGGTTGTTGTGGGCGGGCTCGGTTCAATAATGGGTTCCATCGCGGGCGCCTGCCTCCTGGGATGGCTCGATCTGCAGTTAAGAAATATTCTCAGCCTGCCGTATATAGGCTCGTGGCTTGAGAGTCTTTCCAAAAGCTATTTTTCCATAACGGGCGTTTCCAATATCCAGTT
>CAZOEH010000525.1:0-2303 GCA_964578785.1 uncultured Desulfonema sp.
AGTTCGTTCTCCTTGTCGGCGGTATCATTGCCATGGGTTTTTATGTTATCATTCAACCCCAGTTCGGCGGCTGGGGCGGATTTTCGGCGGCTGTTGCAGCTCTTCCTGCAAAATTCCTGACTGTTCCCGAAGTCATTACATGGGGCCTGGGTAAAAAGGGAGCTGCTTCCTGGACCGCGGTCATGTGTCTGACATATATGTTTGCTCTCATGGGCATTCAGTCTTCTCCGGCTTTTACAATGACCTTCTTTGGAATTAAATCCCCGAAACCGCTTGCCTGGCAGCAGACCTTCATGTCCACATTCGTAGTCGGTTTTGCCCTGTTTTACTTTACGGCCATCCAGGGCATGGGCGGAAAAGTGCTTGAGATTGCGGGCGTAGCGGCATTCCAGGGATTAAATGACAGGATCCTTGTTCCGACCCTGATGCAGCAATTCCTTCCGCCTTTCATGGTCGGGTTTGTTTTCATGGGCGCTATTGCAGCGATCCATTCCACAGCATCACCTTATATTAACACCGGTGGTTCCATACTTCTTCGTGACGTTTACTGGCGCTTTATCCGGAATCAAAAAGCAGGCCAGTCCGAACAGATATGGGTAAACCGGTTACTGACTACTCTTCTTACCGGCGTAGCTCTTTGGGTAGGTATCAATTCCAAAGCGGCTCTCGTTATCCTGGGCGCCCTTGCAACGGCTTACGGTTTTGTCATGTATGTACTTCTGCTCGGCGTCTGCTGGGGCTTCAAATTCCCCAGGATAGGCGCCGTTCTTGGTGTTGCAGCCGGCATGCTATCGGTTTACCTGACCTATTCCGTGTGGCCGAATCCGCTTTCAATGCACTGCGCCTTCTGGGGCACATTTGTCGGCCTTATTGTCGCTTATGCCTGCAGGGGACTCGGCATGAAGGATGACAAGGAAACCATCGATCGTCAGGCCGAAATCCGGCAATGGCTGGACAGCGTCGACGCTCCATCCGAAAGCGGGATCAAATGGCGCGGAATAATGAAATATGCAACACCGTTATGGTACTTCTTTGCCATAGGTCCTGCATGTATCATGGGTAACACCTCATTTTCATTTGCAGGCTTTCCGCCTCTCTGGTCCTGGCAAATATTCTGGTGGACTGTGGGCATCATCATGATGTGGGCTCTCTGTTTCAAGTGCGAACTTTCCACAACCAACGAAGTTCAGATCGCGCGTGCGGAAAAAGAGCAGATGATCGTTGTAAAAGAATAGTACAAATGGTTTTTTAAAGGAGGTCATTATGAAACTGGAAGACAAGTGGTTGATAGGAATTATTGCCTTCATAATTTTGTTCACCGCATCTTTTAAAGTGGGCTTGTGGGGATGATCCCGCTGACAGTTGTTTTTTAATACGTGAGCTTATATAGGAGGCGGGAGATTCTCCGCCTCCTATAACTGTAACTACTTATGAATATTAAGATAACTGCTTGAAGTAGGTGCGGGCAGTTATAACCTCATCCTAAATTTGCTGAGCACAATAAATGCCATTAAGTAAATCATGAGCATCCAGGAAAGAAAAGAGAGGGAAGGGGAAAGAAGGCGACAGCAGATTATTGTCGCTGCAAGAAGGGTTTTTTCAATTAAGGGCTTTAATAAAGCGACGATGGAAGATATTGCCCGCGAAGCTGAGCTGAGCCCCGGCACTATCTATCTTTATTTTAAAAACAAAGATGAATTATACGCATCTCTTTCTCTGCGTATTCTTCATTACCTGCTTATACGTCTTCAGCATGTCAACAGTGAGAAAATTGAAACTGCCGAAAAAAGATATGCTGCCTTAACAAGAGCCATGATTGATGTTTATGAATTTGATCCGCTCATGCTGATAAACATGTTTAATCTTCAGACAAATGAAACTCTGAAAACTCTTACGCCTGAGCTGTTATCTGAAATTAAAATACTCTCCTGCAAATCGATTGAGGAGATTGCCATGATTTTCAGGAATGAAGATAACGCTCAGATTTTGCCGGAATATAATCCGCCGCTGCTTGCTGAAATATTCTGGTCTCTATTTTCGGGAGTAGTTTTATTCCAGGAATCAAAGAAAAGTGTTCTGGGTGAAGAGAAGGTTTTTTTAAAAAAGAGCCTTGAAACGGCATTCAAAATTTTCGAGCACGGAATTAAAGATGCATCCTCAGGAAAACAGTAAGAGAAAGGGGGATTACAAGCATAAACCTATACCAACCAGGCATGAGGAATTTTAATCAAAAAATAATTAAAGGAGGTATGATAGATGGCGGAAAGAGAAGTTGTTGAAACATCGGAAGCCCAGATAGCTGT
>CAZOEH010000526.1:0-2295 GCA_964578785.1 uncultured Desulfonema sp.
GCTGAATGCATTAGATATTTCCTCCCATATTCAGTCGATTATTTCAAAATATTTTATGTCCGTTATCGCACCGATACGCTCTTCGTTCCATACGGGACGGACTTTCGCGCCTTTTCTTGCCCTTTCAATGTCTGAAGGTTTCAATTCATGCCAGAGGGTTTCATGCCCCTTGCACCCTTCAAGAAGAAAATGAGCCGAACAATAAGGAGTTTCCCTGCTTTCTCCTGAAAGCGGGTCCGGGCTGGCATAGTAGGCAATGTCGCATATGGTTATAACCCCTTCCGGGCCGACTTCGACCCAGTCGGTCGCTCTGACCCTGCATTCAGCGCAAACTTCTCTTGGCGGAAGCTGGAGCCTTCCGCATTTCGGGCATTGGTTGGCCATAATTTTTTTATTTCTGAAGGCTTTTAAGAATTTTCCCATAACAGGGCCTGTTGCAAATCTCTGAGGTATCGAAAGAACCTGCTTGATTCTTATGAGTTCATCCTGTTTTTCCTCTTCGGCTCCGGCGGGACCGGGAGGTGTATATTTCTTGAAAAATCTGGTTGCCTTCATAAGCAGGCCCATATCTCCTTCGACCTTGAGCCTTCCCGAAGAAAAAGCGGACATTCCGTCAAGTGTACCGAGCGTGATCGCGATCCAGTCTTTGGCGGAAATCATGGTGGTAACGTTGGGAGCGTGCAGACCTTTTAATACTTTGACTGTTCCGTCTTTAATGGATACGGTCCATTCCCCGCCGCCGGTCCCGGTTATCACATATCCGTAATTGGCGGTTATTCCTTTTACTCCATCCGGATTTACCCTTGATTCCATCGTGCCGAAAATATCATCAACGGTCGCCTCGGGAGCTTTGCTTTTCTTAGGCCGGGGAGTGAGTCCCCATGTGCGCAATTCTTTTTTCAATACCTTCCCGATAGGGCTTCGCGGGAAATCCCCGTCGATAATTTCAACATATTTCGGAATCTTGAACTTCGCCAGTTTTTCTTTGCAGAAATTTATCGCTTCTTCTTCCGTAAGCGAATCGTCAAGCGGCACAATGAAAACTTTTACCTCTTCGCTCATCGTCTTGTCAGGCACGCCCACTGTCGCGGCTTCCTGGATCTTGGGATGAGTGGCAAGAAGATTGTCGATTTCTTTAGGGTATATGTTTTCGCCGCCTCTTATGATCATATCCTTTATTCTGTCCACGATGAATATATATCCGTCGTCATCCATGTATCCGACATCTCCGGTATGCAGGAATCCGTTTACTATCGTTTTTGCCGTTTCTTCGGGGCGGTTGTAATATCCTTTCATAACGGCATCGCCGCCGATAACTATTTCACCGGCGGCGCCGGGAGGAAGCTCCTTGCCTTGTTCATCAATTATTTTTATTTTCTGCCCGGGAAGAGGAAGTCCGATTGAACCGATTTTACGAACCCCGTCACGCGGATTAATGGTGCTGACGCATGTTACCTCGGTTAAGCCGTATCCTTCAACGATAGGAATATTGAAAACCTCCTGGAATTTCGTGAATGTTTCAGGGGTTAAAGGGGCGGCCCCGCAGACTCCGAATTTTAAAGAGCTTAAATCGAATTTCTGGCGTGTCGGATCCGTGAGCAGTATCTGGTATACGGACGGCACCGCAGACCAGAAATTGACCCTGTACTTATCAACGACTTCCCAGAATTCGCTTGCGCTGAATCCTTTCCGGAGGACTATCTGGTGTCCCATTCCCATGGAAAATGTGCATGTCAGCATTGCATTGACGTGGAAAAGAGGCAGAAAGCATAGAAGCACCATTTTTTCGTCGAGTTTTAACGCTTCGGTTATGCCGCTGACATCGGCAAGTACGTTTTTGTGGGAGAGCAGAACTCCCTTTGGATTTCCCGTAGTGCCTGATGTATAAAAAATATAGGCGGTATCTTCAATATCAGCGCCGGATTCGACAGGAGTCGGGTCGTTTCCTTCCATGAGGGCGTTGAAGGAAACATGACCGGGCTGCGGAGATTCTCCAACTTCGATCACCACTTCAAGGGAAGGACATTTATCCCTGATTTCCTTTAATATGGGAAGGTACTGGTCTTCAATTATAAGACCTCTCCCTTTGGAGTCGTTTAAAAGATATTCGACTTCAGAAGCCTTCCACCATCCGTTTACAGGTCCTGCAATAGCCCCGATTCTTTGAATTGCAAAATATGCGATAAGTGTTTCAGGGCTGTTCTGAACGAGAACATGGATAAAATCACCCTTGCGGAATCCGAGCTTCTTTAATGCGTTTGCAAGTATAAATACGCGTTTGCGGAATTCATTATA
>CAZOEH010000527.1:0-2294 GCA_964578785.1 uncultured Desulfonema sp.
CTTTCGGAAGAGCTTAAAGAGCCGGTTCTTTTCAGAACAACGACAAGGATAAACCACTCAACCGCAACCGTCGAACTCGGCAGTATGAAAAAGCCGGTTTCAAAGGGCTCCTTTATAAAAGATCCATTTAACTGCGTCACCGTCCCGGCCGTTTCAAGAAAACTTCATGTAAAGCTTCTTAAAAACATGGAAAAAGCGGAAACCCTTTCGGAAAGCTCCGCATATAATGTCACGTCCGGAAAAGGTGAAAACGGTATTATATGCAACGGCGTGAGTTACGGTTATGTATCTGACGCGCTGAGAGACCTGAATCTTGAAAATAAGGTCAAAGTGCTCCGCATCGGTTTTTCGAATCCCATGCCGAAGAACCTGATTAAAAACTTTTTAAAAGACTGCAAAAAGGCGCTTATTGTCGAAGAAGGCGAACCCTATATGGAAGAGGCCGTCAAGTCATACGCGCAGGAAGCAGGCCTGACCTTACCGATAAGGGGTAAGGGGGAAGACCTCTTTTCACGCCTTTTTGAATTCGATCCTGCGATGGTAAGAAAATGTATAGCAAAGTACTTCGGCGCCGGTTATTCTCCTCCCGCGGCAGTAAATCTTTCCGATGTTCCCGAACTTCCGCAGCGCCCGCCCAATCTTTGCGCCGGATGCTCCCACCGCGCCACTTTTTATGCTGTCAAGAAGGCTGCGGCTGGGATGGAAACAATCTATCCAACCGATATCGGATGCTACACTTTAGGATTCCTTCCCCCTCTCTCCATGGGTGATTTCCTGATATGCATGGGCTCCTCGGTCGGAACATCCTGCGGTTTCTCAAAAGTTACCGATAAAAAAGTAATATCCTTTATCGGCGATTCCACTTTTTTCCATTCGGGCATACCCGGCCTTATAAATGCCGTTTTCAACAACCACAATTTTACACTTGTTATCCTCGATAACGACATTACCGCCATGACCGGCCATCAGCCTAATCCGGGCGTTGATATGGGCAATTTCAATCTGAGCGGGTACGGCCGCGTAATGATCGAGGACGTTGTAAAGGCCCTCGGAGTCTCCCACGTCACCGTTATAAAGCCTTACAGGATAAAAAAGAGTATAGAAGCTGTTAAAGAAGCCCTTGCATTCAAGGGGGTTTCCGTGGTCATCTCGAAGGAGATGTGTACCCTATATTCGAAAAGTCTGAAAAAACCGGCGGGAAAACCATTTTATATCAGTGATAAATGCAAAAACCACAGGGTATGCGTAAATGAACTTGCATGTCCGGCATTCTTTATTAAGGATAACAAGGTAAATATAGACCCCGTCCTCTGCGCAGGATGCGCGGTCTGCGCCCAGATCTGTCCTGAAAATGCCATTCTGCCCATAAAGAATAAATAATAAACGGGATATTGAAGATGAAAACTACCAGATTAATCATTGTGGCTGTCGGGGGGCAGGGAAACCTGCTTGCTTCACGCATTCTAGGTGAAGCTTCCCTTATTTCGGAAATTCCGGTTCGCATGAGTGAAATACACGGCATGGCCCAGCGGGGAGGGGTTGTGGAGTCGGCAATAGTTTTCGGTGATGCCGAAAGCACTATTATTTCGGACGGTGAAGCGGATGTACTAGTAGGCTTTGAGCCTTCTGAAACTTTAAGAGCCCTCAACAAATGCAATCCTGATACTACGGTCATCACCAGCCTCTCTCCTCTTCCGCCGTTTACCGTCGCAATAGGACGAGGCGTCTATCCCGAACTTGGAGCTTTGCAGGATCTCATCCGCGCAAAGACGAAAAAACTTATAGCTTTCGATGCTACCGCCCTTGCAAAAGAGGCCGGGAATGTATTATCAGTAAACATGGTTTTGCTGGGAGCGCTTCTTCAGACCGGTATTCTCCCTCTTTCGGTAGAGAGCGTGAAGGAGGCAATAAAAGCAAGAACCGGAAAATTTGCCGAAACGAATATTAAAGCTTTTGAGCTTGGATTTTCTGCCGCAAAGCTCGGTTGATAGTTCCACTTAATGAATAATGACGATCACGTAAAAAGTCATAAAACCCGTCACTCCCGTGAAAACGGGAGTCCAGAAATATTTAAAAAGACTGGATTCCCGCTTTCGCGGGAATGACAATAAAAGGGGAATCCGGACTTTTTACGAATTCATCAATAATAAGGAGGAAAAAAATGCCTTGGAATGACAAGTTCGAGTGTATGCCGGTCGAAGAACTCAATAAATTTCAACTTAAAAAACTGAAGGAGACAGTAGCCTGGGTCTGTGAACGGGTGCCCTTTTACAAGCAGAAACTTAAAAAACTCG
>CAZOEH010000528.1:0-2291 GCA_964578785.1 uncultured Desulfonema sp.
AAATAGATGCCGAATCAATTCTAAAGGATGCAGGTATAAGCCCACATCAAGTGGAGGACGGCGGATACTGGTTCACCCAGGAGCAGAGCGACCGGTTTAATGAGGTACTTGTGGCAAAAACCGGTGATGCAAATATTTCCCGGAAAGCCGGGCTATACGCGCCTTTTTCCAAAGCATCCGGAGCCGTGGCGCAATACTTACTTGGATTTATAAATACCAGGACAGCATATTCGGTTCTTGAGAAACTTTATCCTCAACTCAGCCGGGCATCCGTTATTATAAGCAGGAATATTGATGCCAACAGAATTGAAATCGATGCTGTTCCCAAAGAGGGTGTTATTGAAAAGCCCTACCAGTGTGATTACAGGCTTGGCATATTTGAAGCAATAGCCAAACTCTTCACGACCAAATATGCCGATATCGAACATACCATGTGTATTCACAAAGGCGCCGACGCCTGCAGATATATCATTGCATGGAAAGAAACCCCTGCTTTTATTTGGAAACGACTGACGAGGTACGCAGTTCTCATTAGTCTTGTATTACTCTCTCTGTTGCCTGTAATATTTCAACCTCATCACTGGATTTCATTAACCTCATTGTTTTTTCTGATAGTCATAATATTTCACTCGTACTCGCTGCATCTGGAGAAGAATGACCTGCTCCGGAACATCAACGCCCAGGGTGACGCAGCGGAGAAACTTCTTGGACAGATCAACCAACGATATAAAGAAACCACTCTTGTAAAGGAGATAGGAGAGGCTACCTCCATGATTCTTGATATAGATAAACTCCTTTCGTTTATCGTATCTTTGATTGAAAAGCATTTGGAATTTGATCGCGGGATGATAATGCTCGCGGACAGGGATAAAAGACATCTGATTTACAAAGCCGGTTTCGGTTATGATCCGGGTATGATGACAATCTCGGAGGAGATCAAGTTTCATATCGATAAACCGGAATCAAAAAGTGTAGTCATGAAGGCTTTCCGGGAGCAGAAACCTTATCTGGTTGATGATATAAATAAGATTGAATCTGATTTTTCGGAGAGGAGCAGAGGTATAGTAAAACAGACAGGCGCAAAATCATTTATCTGTGTTCCCATTATCTTTGAGAAAGAATCCCTCGGAGTCCTGATGGTGGATAACATCAATTCAAAAAAAGTTCTTGTGGAATCTGATATGAGCCTGCTGATGGGCATAGCTACCCAGATTGCCATAAGCATAACCAATGCCGCGTCCTTCTCGAAAATACGCGAAAGAGAAGAACGGTTCAGGGCATTGAGCGAAAACGCTCCTGATATCATTTACACTCTCAATACTGACGGGGTATGCACATATGTCAATCCTGCCTGGGAGAGAATTTTGGGCCATCCAAAAGAAGCGGTTCTGGGGCGCAATATTGTCGATTTTATCAAAAAAGAAGATGTGGGGAGGGTTGTCCGTGCATTTAATGAGATCCGGGATAGCAGGAAAAGAGTCACCGATCTTTACGGCACGATAATGCATACAGAGGGTTCGGAGCACATGTTTCATATGAGCGGAGCTCCGAACACCGATTCCGCTGGAAATGTTACAGGCGTTGTCGGAACCTTAAAAGATGTAACGGACCTGAAGAAATCGGAGGCGGATCTCCGGATAAGTATTCAGAAACAGAAGTCGATGGTCGTCAGCACCATCGAAATTATTTCCAATATAGTTGAGTCGAGAGATCCTTATACGGCAGGACATCAGAAGAGGGTTGCCAGTCTTGCCGTGGCCATAGCCCTGGAGCTTGGTTATTCCAATGACAGAGTCGGGTCGATCCGCATGGGCAGCCTTATTCACGATATAGGCAAAATACATATACCGGTTGAAATATTATCAAAGCCCGGCAAGTTGAGTGATATTGAATTCAAACTTATGAAAACTCATGCGTCACAGGGGTATGATATATTGAAAAAAGCCGATTTCATCCCTGTTATTGCAACTATGGTCAATCAGCATCATGAAAGAATAAACGGGTCAGGCTATCCGTTCGGGATCAAAGGAGATGAAATACTCCCGGAGTCCCGTATACTGGCGGTCGCAGACACGGTTGAAGCTATGGCAAGTCACCGGCCTTACCGGGCCTCTCTCGGCATAAATCCGGCGCTTGATGAGATAAAAAAGGGCCGTGGCCATTTATATGACGCGGATGTGGTCGATGCCTGCCTGAAACTATTCGAGGAGAAGGGCTTTAACTTGTAGAAGGGGTGGGCGCCCTTTTCCTGATAAAATCCGCAAGTTCCGCCGCAACCTCTCCGGTTTTTT
>CAZOEH010000529.1:0-2282 GCA_964578785.1 uncultured Desulfonema sp.
CGCAACAGCCGCAAATTTGGCAGCAGGGTCGCTGATGATTTGAGAAAAAAAGGGTTCCGGGTGCTGCCGGTGAACCCCTTTGTCGCTGAAATTAGGGGAGAAAAATGCTATCCCAGTCTCAAAACGCTTCCGGAAAAGGCCGATGCAGCTGTTTTTATTGTACCGCCTGACCAAACGCTTGCGGCCCTGCGCGAGGCCATTGAAGTTGGTATAACGCGGATCTGGATGCAGCAGGGTTCGGAATCCAAGGAAGCTGTTGACCTATGCAGGCAAAAGGGCATTGAGCCAGTGTATGGCCAGTGTTTGCTTATGTCCGCGCCGCCAGTCACCTTTCCCCATTCGCTGCACAGGTTTTTTGCGCGGCTGTTTGGAAAGACATGATCCTGACCTCATCTTGACCTCACCCAGTTGATCCCCCCTTTCTAAGGGGGGCGTCCGTTGACTAAACCAGATCCTCTGGCAATATCCAATGGACTTTACAAGGACTTAGCATCAGCTTTGATAAGATGGGTGTAGATCATGGTTGTACGTACATCTACGTGCCACACGGTTCCTGGATTGATATTTTCTCCAACAGATATTATCTTTCATTGAGAGAAAAGGAGAATATTTATGAGCCATGTTAAAACCGAAGCCAGAAAAATAATCAATAGATTACCGGAAAACTCAACCTGGGAAGACATAATGTATCAGTTCTATGTAACAGAAAAAATTGAAAAAGGCCTGTATCAGCTTGAAACAGGCAAGGTCTACTCCCATACCGAGGTAAAAAAGAAACTGCTGAGAGCATGAAACTGATCTGGACGCATGGAGCAGTACAGGACCTTACGGAAATCAGGGACTTTATAGCAAGGGATTCCGAGCATTACGCGCTGGCATTTGTTGAAAATGCCCTGGAAGTAATCGAGAAACTGGTCGATTTCCCATTAATGGGCAGAATGGTTCCTGAAGTCCGGCAGGAAAACCTGCGCGAACTCATATACGGGAATTATCGCATTATATACAAAATATTCCCCGCCTACCTCGCCATTCTTACGGTCATTCACGGTGCGCGAAATATAACCCCGATCCTGAAAAGGAAAAGAAAATAAGCCGTTCACATGTCCAACGGACTTTTCAAAGGCTTGGCGTCGGCTTTGACCTCACCCTGATCCCCCTTCCCCCCTTTTTAAGGGGGGCGTCCGTTGGGGAAACCAAATGTTTAGGGCATATCCAGGGGACTTTTTAGTGGCTTGGCATCAGCTTTGATAAGATGGGTGTAGATCATGGTTGTGCGCAGATCGGCGTGGCCCAGAAGATCCTGGATTGTCTTGATATCGTGGCCAGCCTGGAGCAGGTGCGTTGCATAACTGTGCCGCAAGGCATGGGGCGAAACCCGTTTCAGGATATTTGCCTCGCGCGCAGCCGCCTTGATGGCCTTCTGCATATTGGCAGGATGCATGTGATAACGCCGTTTTTCACCTGAACCCGTGACCATGGTCAGGCTTCCGGGTGATGGAAAAAGCCAGTACCAGCCAAGTTCGCGCGCGGCATTACCACCCTTCTGTTCATATGCATCGGGCATAAAGACACCGTTCCATCCAGCCTCCGTGTCACGGGCGTGCTGCTGCCTTGCCCGCGCCACCTGTATGTCCAGGTCTTCGCGGACGGTATTTGGTAAAGGAATAAACCGGTCCTTGGCGCCTTTTCCCATGCGAACGGCTATCATGCCCCGATCCATGTCCAGGTCCTGCAATCTGATCGCCATGCCTTCGCTCACCCGCATACCGCATCCGTAGAGAAGCTGGGCAGCGAGCCGGTAGGGCTGGTCCAGACGTCCGCACAGCCCCCGCACCTCTTGCTTTGACAAGACCACAGGCAGACGCTTGGGACGCTTAGCGCGCGGCATTCCCTCGAATCCGGAATAATCTTTCTTCAGCACGTTCCGGTACAGGAACAACAGTGCGTTGAACGCGAGATTCTGCGTTGACGCGGCAACCTGCCGGCCAATGGCAAGATGTTCCAGATATGCGCGCGCGTCTGCAGACACGAGGTCTTCCGGTATTTTGCCAGAAAAACGCCTGAACTGGTCCACCATTTTTGAATACAGGTCAAGTGTATTCGGAGAATAATGGCGCACGCGTATCTCGACCGCGATGCGTTCCAGCGCCGTACTCCATGCGGCATCCATTCTGTCACTGGACATACTGGTTGAAAAACTTGCATTTTTACCATGTAAGAATGTAGAATTACTATGAAGGGTCGGGGTCAAAAGCGTGTAATACAGCTTGACGCTCTTCTCC
>CAZOEH010000530.1:0-2261 GCA_964578785.1 uncultured Desulfonema sp.
TTTTCCCGAAGACCGATTTTTCTTAACCCTGAAGCCATTGCGCCTGAAGAGACAAAAATTACTTCGATTCCCTTATCCATCAGCAGGCTTATCTGCCTGCTTATCGAACCGATTACCTTTAAATTCAGTCCGTGGTCCCCGGTCAAGGCATTGCTGCCTATCTTGACAACAACTCTCTTTGAAGAAGTAATCGATTTGCCGTCATCTTTCATCGTTTTTGTTTTCTCTGAATTGATTCAGCAATAAGCCGACTCTCTGTTTCAGCCTGGTTATGCCTTTGCCTGTTGCTGCGGATATTGTCAAAACTTCTATCTTCCCGGCTTTACGCATGAAAATATCCGCCGCTTCATTTGAGCCTGTTATATCGAGTTTATTAAGTACCACCAGCGCGGGTTTCTCGGCAAGATTTTTGCTGTATGAGGAAAGCTCTCTGTTTATAGTATTATAACCGGAAAGGGGTGAATCAGGGTCTATGGCCGATGCGTCTATCAGGTGAATCAGCATGCTTGTTCGTTCTATGTGCTTTAAAAACTGTATTCCAAGTCCCGCCCCTTTGTGAGCGCCTTCAATCAGACCGGGAATATCGGCCACCACAAAAGTATCTCCCTTTCCGCTTTTGACCACACCGAGTATCGGCGTAAGGGTAGTAAAAGGATATTCAGCTATTTTGGGAGTTGCGGAAGAGATAACACTGATAAGAGTCGATTTACCTGCATTGGGAAGTCCAACTATTCCGACATCGGCAATAAGCTTGAGTTCCAGCCTAAGAATCAGGGTCTGGCATTCTCCGCCAGGCTGCGCAAAACGGGGAGTTCTGTGAGTAGCTGTTGCAAATTTCTTGTTGCCCTGACCGCCTCGCCCGCCTACCGCGATTACATAGGCTTCATCAGGGTCAACCATATCTTTTATTATCCGGCCTGTGCCGGCGTCGCTTATAACGGTTCCGGGGGGTATTTCAATAAAAAGATCTTTCCCTTTTTTCCCGGTTTTCTGATTCCCTTCCCCGCCACCGCCGTTTTCAGCTTTAAAAATTCTTTTGTGCCGGAAATCGTAAAGGGTGCGTTTTTGTGATATTGTCCTGAAAACAACATCACCGCCCTTTCCGCCATCACCGCCATCCGGTCCTCCGCGGGGAATAAATTTTTCCCTCCGGAAACTTACACAGCCTCTTCCGCCTTTGCCGGACTGAACGGTAATAACTGCTTCATCTATGAATTTCACTCTGCATATACACTGGCTTTTTTGCGTGAACAGCCGAAGTCTTCGTAGGCAACAATTCCGTCAATTTTGGCAAACAAAGTATAATCCTTCCCCATCCCGACGTTTTTACCCGGGTGAATCTTCGTTCCCAACTGGCGGATTATGATGCTGCCGGCTTTTACTTTTTCTCCGCCGTAACACTTTACGCCGCGCCTTTGTCCATTACTGTCGCGGCCGTTTCTTGAGCTGCCGCCCGCCTTCTTGTGTGCCATTTATATACTCCTGTAAAAAAACAAATTAATTAGGACGCCGATTTTCGCCGATACCCGCTGATAATTATCTTTATATTTAAAATCCCTAAAATCTGCGTTCATCTGCGTCCAAAAATGTAATTCCTATGCAATCAAATTATGCTTTTATGCTGTCAATTTTAACCGCCGTGTAAGCCTGCCGGTGACCGTTTTTCCGGCGGTACCCTTTTCGTCTTTTGAATTTGAAAACCAGAACTTTTTTCGCCTTGTCCTGCTCCACGATACTGGCAAGGACAGCCGCGTTCTCAACAAAAGGATTGCCGACTTTAACCGTTTCGCCGTCCGAATACATAAGAACCTTGTCAAATGAAACAGTTGTACCGACATCACCGGGTATTTTTTCGATTCTAAAGGTTTCACCCTGTTCAACCTTATATTGCTTTCCGCCGGAATTAACTATAGCGTACATTTTTTCCTCCCGAAAAATCATATAACTTTATTTTAAAAAGTGGTGATAATAGCCTGCAAAAATATTTTGTCAAGAATAAACTTGATTTTATAAGCCTGAAATATTATTGATTTCCCTGATCAGGCTCACCTGATTTATTTCTAACTTATGGAACTTTTTTTGTTTTTTGTCAACAATAGTTTTTGGGCAGGAAACAGATGCTGATCTTTTCGGAAAAAGTCGGTTTTTGCCACGAAGACACCAAGGCACAAGGAATTGTCTATTGAAAACATTCTGGTATATCTTTGTGTTCTCCGTGACCTTTGTGTGAGAACGATTTTTTACGGAAACATTATTGTATA
>CAZOEH010000531.1:0-2255 GCA_964578785.1 uncultured Desulfonema sp.
GCAGGGATAGATTATATAAAACTCATGGAGAAGATGATTGAAAACGGAGAAATATAAAGAAAGCACTCTCGACCTGATAAAAGCGGCTTTGAATAGAAGAGAAGAAGAGAATTTTTCTCCTCTTGCGGTTTTGAGTTCCGGATGTATACGTCGTGAATATGAGGAGAAAAGGGATCTGGGATACCGTCAGGAATTTTCTCTCGACGTGGACCGGATACTCTATTCGCTTGCGTATACTAGATACATTGACAAGACGCAGGTTTTTTACCTGATAAACAACGATCATATCACTCACAGGGTCCTTCATGTTCAGCTTGTATCCAAGATCGCCAGAACTATTGGCCGTTTTCTAGGGTTGAATGAGGATCTGATAGAGGCTATTTCACTCGGCCATGATATAGGCCATACCCCCTTCGGACACGACGGCGAAAAATTTCTATCAGAGCTTTGCGAAGAGAGCGGAATAGGGTATTTCCTCCATAACGTGCAAAGCGTGCAGTTCCTTGATAAGCTGGAGAGAAAAGGAAAGGGATGGAATCTTTCGTTACAGACTCTCGACGGCATCCTGTGCCATGACGGTGAAATTCACAACCAGAGCCTGAAACCCGAAAGAGGAAAGACATTTGAAACGCTTGAACAGGAAATCCTGATGAAAAAAAATAATCCGGACGTGAAACTGATACCCATGACCCTTGAAGGCTGCATTGTGCGTATGGCGGATACTATAAGCTATATAGGCCGTGATATAGAAGACGCCATACGGCTTGACGTGATAAAAAGATCCGATCTTCCGGTAAAAAGCGTTAAAGTTCTCGGCAATACCAACGGCAATATAATATATAATCTGGTTACCGATGTAATCAAAAACAGTTATTTAAATATCCATATAGCTTTCAGCCCCGAAGTTTCGGAGGCATTAAGATGCCTGAAGGCATTTAATCTGGAGAGGATTTATCTTAATCCCGCGATAAAAAAACATACGCCTCTCATCAGGGATCTTTTCAGAATACTTTTTGACAGGTATATCGGTGATCTTGAAAAAGATAACAGGAAATCGGTGATATTTATCAATTTTCTGAAGGATATTTCCGAAGAGTATACCGCAAATCACAGGAAAGAGGAGATAGTAAGGGATTTTATAGCCGGAATGACGGACCGTTATTTTTTGAGCCAGTGTCCTGAAACAATGAGGCCTGTTACTGAAGCAGGCTGATTATGAACAGCCGAATATCGAACATCGAATATCGGGCCCGTTATACGGATACTTCGAATTACGGACGACGGGAAAAATTGGGAGAGATAGTTATGCAAAACTCGCAATACTGCAGCAGGGATAATAAAAAGATTTTATGAGCAGCAAAGGCTATGAGAAGAGAACTTACCGGAACCTTACCGGGATTGAAAATCTGGTTCCTTTTAATGTTATTGTTCTGGAGACCGATCTGCAGGTTTATGCATCAAGGCCGCTTCAAAAGGTTACTCGCGACCTGGTCCTGAAACACAGAGGGTTCATAGAAAAATATATCGCTCTTTATCCTGAATTCTTAAAAACGCTTATCCCATGGCATGCTGACGATTTTGCTCCGCCGATAGTCGGAAAAATGATAGATGCCGGCAGAAAGGCCGGTGTAGGTCCGATGGCCGCAGTAGCCGGCGCTGTTGCTGAATCGGTCGGCACGGTACTTCTCTCATATTCGGACGAAATTGTTGTTGAAAACGGCGGCGATATCTTTTTTAAAACAAACCGGCTGCTTACTGTCGGCGTATATGCCGCCGGTTCTCCATTAAGCCTTAAGATGGGTTTGCGTATTGACTCCCGCGACAAACCTGTAGGGGTATGCACTTCATCAGGGACAGCGGGGCATTCACTGAGCCTGGGAAAGGCGGATGCGGTATGTGTTGTATCAGGTTCATGCCCGCTCGCGGACGCTGCGGCAACCGCGATAGGCAACCGGGTCAAGGGGAAAAAAGATATCCGGGATGCCATTGATTTCGGGAAAATGATTGATGGTGTTACTGGCATCGTTGTTATAATAGGAGAGGATGCCGGGTTCTGGGGAGATGTTGAAGCCGTAAGCCTTTGAGACTTCGTTTAAAAATAACCGTAACATTGCAATGCTGTGACAGGCATAAGGAGCCGTAACTAAATGGCCGGTAGTGTAATGGTTATTTCGTAACGGCTCCTAAAGGAAAAAAGAGTTGAGTTTTAAGTGTTAAGAGGTTAGGATTTTGGCACATATGACTTTTTACGGGTT
>CAZOEH010000532.1:0-2249 GCA_964578785.1 uncultured Desulfonema sp.
CTCTTCAGGGTTGTTTATGGAATGTGATGACGGAAATCTTCCGTCGAGCGTCCATATGACGAATACCGTGTGCCATTCAAGTCCCTTCGCCGAATGGATGGTTGAAAGAACAAGGCGGTCATCCCCGTTTGAATTGACAGACAGCGAATCGTCAATGCTGGTGTTGGGCGGTTCAAGCGTCATATCGGTCAGAAACTCCGTCAGGTTGCTGTATCTTTCCATGATCGACAAAAGGTGCTCAAGATCTTTTTCCCTTTTGGGATAGTCGTCAAACTGTTCCTTCAGAAGCGGCAGATAATACGCGACTACAGCTTCTCCGATATCCTGAACGGACATTACGCTCAAATCAATTTTGCAGAAAAGCTCTTTAAGCCTGCTTAAATTCCCTGAAGCGGATTTTTGTATTTTCGCCGTCAGAAGACCGGAATATCCCGAGTTTTCCTCTGATATCGCTGCGAAGATATTTTCAGCGGTTTGCCGGCCTATTTTATCCACAAGAATAAGCAGTCGCTGCCAGCTCAGCCTGTCTTTGGGATTTACAAGAACTTTCAGATGGGCGAGCACATCCTTGATATGCGCGGATTCGACGAATTTGAACCCCCCCACTTTTTTAAATGGAATCCCGTTTCGTGTAAGCTCGATTTCAAGATCAAACGAATGATATCCCGCCCGGAAAAGAACGGCTATGTCATTCAAAGCGACGTTGTTCCGGGTTAACTCCTCTATTTTTTCCACTATGAATCTTGACTGACTGTTTTCAGTCGAAGCCCGTACCAGAAGAGGCTTTGCTCCTCCGGATCTTCTTGTAAAAAGGACTTTGGAATATTTCTCCGATGCTCTTTCGATGATGACGTTGGTCAGGTCGAGTATAGGCTGATCGCTCCGGTAATTTTCTTCAAGAGCGATTATTCGGGCGCCCGGAAATAAGACGGGGAATTTCATTATGTTTTTGAAATTAGCGCCTCTGAATGCATAGATGCTCTGGGAATCGTCACCGACGGCCATTATGTTCCTGTTTCTGCCTGTGAGAAGAGATACGATGTCCGCCTGAATCTTGTTGGTGTCCTGGTATTCATCGACCATTATGTGCTCGTAAGAGGAAGAAATAATCTCCTGTAAATCCGGATGCTCTTCCATCAGTAATTTGAAATAAACCAGAAGATCATCATAATCAAGGTATGAATGCTCCCTTTTGCGTTTCGCATATGAATTGTGTATCGAGGCTATAGTCTCCATCTCTTCCGTAAAATGCGGGTAGTCATCAAAGACAATATCTTCGAGCGTGAGCACCTTGTTTACGGCCTTACTGAAGATATTCGCAAGAGTCTGCTTTCGCGGAAACGATGCCTGTTTCGGGGTATTCAGTTTCTCTTTTCTTATGATGCTGATAAGCGCTTCCGAGTCATCGCGGTCCAGAATGTTAAAACCGGAATCGAGTCCCATGCGATGATGGTATCTTCTTAGAATGAAATTTGCGAAAGAATGAAAAGTACCTCCCGAAACTCTTTCACACCGGTCGTCGAGCAGAACGGCCGCCCTTTTCAGCATTTCCTGGGAGGCCTTGCGCGTGAAGGTTAAAAGCAGAACAGAAGAAGGAGATGTCCCTTCTTCTACAAGACGCGCAACGCGGTATGTCAGCGTCCTTGTTTTTCCGCTGCCCGCTCCGGCTATGACGAGAAGGGGGCCTTTCGTATGTATTACGGCTTCATACTGTGAAGGGTTCAGCTCTTTTTCATATGCTATTTGAAATATATGTTTCATCCGGTCTCTCTTCTTTCCCGGCGATTTCAGCAGCCGCTTTTTCAGTAATACTATCTGCGCTGCGGCTCTGATAGCGGGTTTATGGAATATCGCTCCGGGGGGAAAACACCCTGCCCGATCCGGTTTTCTTTCATAAGAAATATTCTTTGTCAACATATGTTCTTATATTGCAGAATTTGTTGACTTTTATTAAAGCATATAATAATAGTAATATCGAAAAAGAAAAGTTGCAGTAAATACCCAGAAAACAAACAAAGGAGAGAAAAGATGAAGAAAACAAAAAAACAGGTAAAGCCGGCTAAAAAAGTTGCCCCCAAATCAAAGAAGGCCGTGGTTTTGAAGAAAAAGACAGCAGTAAAAAGTAAAGCAACTAAAAAATTGAAAGCCAAACCGGTCAAGGCAGTAAAGGCTAAAACTGCTGCCGTAAAAAAAGCTCCCGCTGGTCAGGCAACTATCCTTGGCTCAGTACTTGGCGCCATTAAAAAAAG
>CAZOEH010000533.1:0-2249 GCA_964578785.1 uncultured Desulfonema sp.
TTCTCCAGGCTTTAAATAAGTATTTAAATCATTGCGACCTTAATAAAACCCGGGGCTGGAGAGCGCAGATCCAGCGCTACAAAGAGCGTTTCCCATCCCATAATATTGCTTCTGGCGAAGTGATCCACCCGAATTATTTTATACATCAATTATCCAGTCATTTGGCGAAACATGCTGTTGTTTGCACCGATATCGGCCAAAATCAGATCTGGTCAGCCCAATCGCTGGAGCTCAAGGCAGGAGGCAGGTTTTTAACCCAGGGGGGCATGGGAACAATGGGCTCAGCATTGCCATTAGCGATAGGGGCTTCGTTCGCGAAAGGCTGCAAGCCCGTAGTCGCCATAGCCGGAGATGGCGGGTTCCAGCTTAACATTCAAGAATTACAGACCATCGTCCATCACCGCCTGCCTGTCAAGATCATCCTCTTGAATAATTCCTGTTACGGAATGGTGCGGCAATTCCAAGAACAGTATTTTGATTCGCGTTTCCAATCAACGGAGATAGGTTATAGCTATCCAAATTTCCAGAAAGTGGTTTCCGCGTATAAAATACCTGTTAAAAAAATAAATAAAAAATCCCAGATTCAAGGCGCCTTAAAGGGGCTTTTCGCTTCAAAAGGGCCTGCTTTTCTTGAAGTTGTCATCCCGCGAAGAACTCAAGTGCTGCCTAAGCTTGCAGTAAATAAGCCCATTGAAGATCAGGATCCGGCCCTGTCGCGGCCGGAATTAACATCTTTGCTAACAACGAGGCAATGCGGGCAATGACAAAAACGGATAAATTGAAAAAAGAGATCTTTAAAAAAGTTACCGAGTTTTATCGATTGGCTCATCGAAAGAACACGTTTGTGCCGGGGGTCAGCGCGGTTCATTACGGCGGCAGGATCTATGATGCTTCCGAGATAGTTTCGCTTGTTGATGCTTCGCTTGATTTCTGGTTGACAGCCGGTCGTTTTGCGAAGAGTTTTGAAAAGGGCTTTGCCGCCTTTTTAGGTGTGAAATACAGCCTGTTGGTAAACTCAGGCTCATCTGCAAACCTTCTTGCGGTTACTGCTTTGACATCGCCTCTTTTAAGATCGCGGCGGTTAAGGCCCGGCGATGAAGTCATAACTACCGCCTGTGGTTTTCCTACTACTTTAAACCCGATTTTGCAAAACGGCCTTGTGCCCGTATTTGTCGATATTGACTTAGGGGCGTACAATATTCAAGCTGATAAGATAAAAAAGGCTGTTTCCCGCAAGACCAAGGCTATATTTATCGCTCATACTTTAGGCAACCCCGCGGATTTAGCGAAAATAACCTCAATATGCAAAAAGAATGGCTTATGGTTTCTTGAAGATAACTGCGATGCTTTGGGCTCGTTGTATAAAAATAAATATACCGGCTCATTCGGCGATATTTCAACAGCAAGTTTGTATCCTGCCCATCATATCACCATGGGCGAAGGAGGTGTTGTTTCAACGAGTGATCCTTTATTGAATAAGATCATTATGTCTTTACGCGACTGGGGAAGGGATTGCTGGTGCGCACCTGGCAAAGATAACACTTGCGGCAGGCGCTTTACACAAAAATTCGGGGATTTGCCCAGAGGCTACGATCACAAATACGTCTATTCCCATATTGGATACAACTTGAAAGCCACGGACATGCAGGCGGCCGTTGGTTGCGCTCAATTGAAGAAACTGCCGAATTTTATAAAAGTAAGGAAACGGAATTTTGCGTTCCTTTACAAGCGCCTTGAGGCATACGAAAAATATTTACTATTGCCTTCAACCTTGCCCGGCGCCGAACCTTCCTGGTTCGGATTCCCGATATTCGTGAAAGAGAATGCTCCGTTTAAGAGGAATGATATCGTCAATTTTCTGGAAAAACATAAGATAGCCACGCGTATGCTTTTCGGAGGCAATCTCCTGCGCCAGCCAGCCTATAAAAATATTAAACACAGGGTTTATGGGACCTTAAAAAATACGGATGCTGTGATGAATAATCTTTTCTGGCTCGGTGTCTATCCCGGTTTAACAAAGGAAATGCTGAATTACATCCTGAAAATTTTTAATATTTTTTTAGAAAGTCATTCCCAGTCAACTCAAGCTAAAAGGAGCCGGAGATGAACCCATTTAGCGATAAAGTACAATTAAGCGTGATCCTTCCCATGTACAACGAGGGTGAACATATCGCCGTAAACTTAAAAGCTGTATTGGAAATTCTGCAAAAAATTAGCATTTCTTGGGAACTACTCCTTATCGATGATGG
>CAZOEH010000534.1:0-2247 GCA_964578785.1 uncultured Desulfonema sp.
TGTTCGCCGGGGGTAACGGTGGTGAATATCGATAACGGATTCGGGGCGGGGTATATGGCTTCGATGATAAACAGGCATTAAAAGCGTTGGTTTCTGGTCGCTGGTTTGTGGTTTATTGTTTTTAACCAATAACCAGAAACTATAAACCAGGAACCAGAATTCTAATCGCTCCGGATGTTTTGATATCAACAATTCCCTGGAGCCAGCTTGTACCGACGGCGCATTCTTCATGGTTCAGATTTTTTATAACAGTCAGATAATTTTTTCCTGAATTACTGATGCCGGAGTTTATTTTTTCAAGAAACTGGTCTCTCGGCCGGATGCTCTCATTCAAATCCTCTTCTAATGCAAAATACTTTTCAAACTCAGACCATTTATCCATTGCGGCATCGGATTGTTCATTTTTTTCACAAAAGCCCTTCAATCTTTTCATACGTTCAGCAATAGCCGAATCAAGTTTTTCTTTCAGACCTTCCAGAAGAGCCTCAGGGAAATCAGCCGATAAGAACTGTGACCTGACATGCGAGTACCATTGCATAAGAGCCATGAGATTTGAAATATAAACGATATTGTTAGTCAAAATTCTTTTTATATTTCTGTTATCGCCCGGTGTATAAGGTATGTTGCCGGCCTTCGCCGGACCTCCGAAAATCAAACGCCCGGGGCGGAGTTCATCCTTTCTGCAGATAGTCCCTGCTGCGATCGTAGTACCGAAAGCAAGCCTGCACGGCCCTACCAGCCCCCCCTGCCCTCCCAGGAATATCGGTTTATCTCTCATCATCACGCCGTTCGGGACATCCCCGATAAGCGAAGGCGTGGCTTTATCCTGTCCCGGTGTATAATTGAAATGAACATATGAACTGCCTACCTCGCTGTGATCTTTGCGGCCGGTACCGCCTGACATGAAACAATCGCAGAAATTTATAAGACTACCCAGTGTTACGTAAGGAAATAATATCGTCTGCTTCAATCCGACTGTATGAGCAATACTCGACTCTTCTTCGAGGATAGTTCCTTCTCTTACATGAGAACCTGAGCCCAGCCTAGCGCCTTTGAGAAAAACAGCTTCTTTAAAAAAACCACTCATCATTTTCACTTCAGGTCCGACCTGGCAATTTTCAAGTGTGACTGGTCCTTCGTACCCTATTTTTGCATTTTCAAGAATAAGTACCGAGCTTCCATATATTTTGCAGCCTGGATTGATGATCACTCCGTTTCCGGAAATTCTGTCAATGTCGACTTCATCGCCAATATATACATTATATGGATCAGGAATAACGACGCCTTTTTTTAAAAGTTTTTCAATTTTTTCTGATATATTTCTCATTTCCTTACTCGAACCCTTGAATCCTCGAATCCTAACCTGCCGGCATATATTCCGGTACGATTTTTTTGAGCATTCTTTTGATCCTGTCCTGATCCTGCCCATCAGAGAGTGCCGTCAATTCATCTATGTTTCCGTTTAAAATACCGAGGTTGCATTCAGCTCCTTTCAGAGCCATTATTTTTTCATGACTTGTCGGCACTATCCCCTCACCTTCCGTGATCAGTTCTTCATAAAGTTTTTCGCCCGGTCTTAGTCCGATATATTCAATTTTTATATCTTCATCAGGCATAAATCCGGACAGGCGTATAAGATCTCTTGCCATATCGATAATTTTAATCGGTGTTCCCATGTCAAGAAGGAATATTTCGCCTCCGCTTCCCATAGCACCGGCCTGGAGAATAAGCTGACAAGCTTCGGGAATAGTCATGAAATATCTTGTCACATCGGGATGTGTAACTGTCACCGGCCCTCCCTTCTCAATCTGCTTTTTAAACAGAGGGACCACGCTTCCTATGCTTCCTATTACATTACCGAACCGTACGATCATAAACCGGGTTTCCGAAAGGCCGTATCCGTTCTGGCTTTGTACAAGCATTTCCGCTACTCGTTTTGAAGCGCCCATAACATTTGTCGGCCGGACGGCCTTGTCGGTTGATACAAAAACGAATCGCTCGACCTTGTGTCGTTTAGAAACATCAACGAGATTCAATGTCCCGCGGACATTATTTTCTATCGCTTTCCATGGTTGCAGTTCCAGCATTGGAACATGTTTATATGCAGCCGCGTGAAATACAACCGCCGGATTATATTTTGCAAAGGCTGTTTCAAGCTGCGCCGTTTCTCTGACGTCTGAAAGAAGAGTAACGCTTTTTGTCTCAGGAAAGGTTTGTCTGATATCCAGTTCGATTTCATATAAAGGG
>CAZOEH010000535.1:0-2242 GCA_964578785.1 uncultured Desulfonema sp.
GATTCAGCAGCATGGATATTTTTTCCTTTCCGTGATCTTGTTAAAAATACTGACTAATTCATAAAAAATCTAAATATGCTCTCTTAATGAGATTTTTGGGGATTTCCCAAAAATCTCAAATCCGTTCGCATATGACTTTTTACGAGTGAATCAATATTTACTAAATCGCCATAAAAAAAGGGCCGCGGATTTTTTCCACGACCCTTTTAAAAACAGAAAAGGACCGCGGGCTTTATGGATTTGCCCGCGATCCTTTTATTTATTGTTACTTCAAAATATCAGCTCAATAAGGTTCCGCCGGCAAGCCCCTGGATATAGGCCCGCCAACACCAAACCCTGATTCCGTATTTTCCGAATTTATTAGAAAGTTTATTCATAAGTTTTTTCGTAACGTATTTTTCTGTACGACTATACCGGTTTTATTTTTTTGTCAATAAGATATTAGCCATGTGCAGCAATTGACATGTGTGTAAATAACTGATACTGAATAGCCGAGGTTTTCCTGCAATTACTTAATGTTGTGATTTTACTTTCTTGCTTTTTTATATTCCGGGAGGAATTTATGGCAGAGAAAATTCTGATCTTTGGCAAGGATACCTGACCTTTTACTACCGCCGCTCGTGAAGCGTACCGGAAAGCCGGAAAAGATTTTGAATATGTAAGCGTGATATCGGACAGCAGAAAACTTGAATCAATGCTCAAATATTCAAACGGCTCGCGCAAAATCCCTGTAATAGTCGAACAGGGAAAAGTTACAATAGGTTTTGACGGTAAAACCTGAGGTGTTTGATTGCCCCGGCAGTTTGCCGGAACAAGATAAAGACTTTTTACGAATTCAACATATTTTTTAAAGGATAACAATGGAAAAACAGTTTCTTATCAATGAATTTTCGATTACTGAATCGTGGCGCATTTTCAAGATTATGGGGGAGTTCGTTGATGGGATAGAAGCTCTTCATGATATAGGGCCTGCCGTGAGTATTTTCGGCTCAGCAAGAGTCAAACCTGATGATCCTGTATACAAGAAGACCGAAATGCTGGCCGCCCTTTTTGCAAAAAACAATTTTGCGGTTATAACGGGAGGCGGAGGCGGAGTCATGGAAGCTGCAAACAAGGGCGCTGCCGAAGCAGGCGGAAAATCCGTCGGCCTTAATATAGTGCTTCCTTTCGAGCAGAAACCGAATCAATATTCCAACATAAAACTCGAATTCAAATATTTTTTTATCCGGAAGGTCATGTTTGTTAAATATGCCCATGCCTATGTAATCATGCCGGGCGGTTTCGGGACTCTGGATGAACTCTTCGAAGCCGTTACACTTGTGCAGACGCACAGAATCAAACCTTTTCCGGTAATCCTGGTCGGATCGGAATACTGGGGCGGACTCAAGAAGTGGATAGAATCAAGGCTTCTTAAAGCGAATATGCTTTCATCAAAAGATATTGACATTCTGAAGGTTATCGATGATCCGCAAGAAGTAGTTGATACCATAAAACAATTTGTGATTATTTAATCATGTCTCTTACCCCGTCTTATTCTAATTTAAAGCGTCAGAATCTGGCATTAAGCCTTGAATCACAGCGGTGCAAAGTTGCGGAAGAGGCCTTTCATCGTCAAAATGCCTACTTAAAAGCCCTGCATGAAACTTCACTCATCTTAATCGACAAGATAGATAAAGAAGAATTGCTCGAGAACATACTTGAGAGGGCTACTTCGCTCACCGGCACCGAACACGGCTACATTTATCTGCTTGAACCGGGCGGTGGGCAGATGCAGATGCGAGTGGGTATGGGGTTTTTTAAAGGTCAGTTGGGACGGAGTGTCATCATAGGCCAGGGAATGGGCGGACAAGTATGGGAAACCGAATCACCGGTTCTGGTGGATGATTATAACTGCTGGCCCGGCCGTATTCCGGATAAAGTTCTGGACGGTTTGCGTTCCGTTATCGGAATCCCTTTGAAATCAGATCGCCGGGTGCTGGGTGTTATAGGGCTGGCTCACGTAGATGTGGGCAAGCAGTTCAGCAGTGAGGATATTACCGTTCTTGAACAATTTGCCGCTCTTGCGCTTATCGCCCTTGAAAAGGCGCGGCTCTATGCGGATGTGCGCCGCGAATTAGCCGAACGTGAACGAACTGAAGCAATTATGCGCGAAAGCGAAGAGCGCTACCGAACCTTGCTGGAATCTTCCCCTGATCCGATCGTTGTTTACGACATGCAGGGGATTGCCACTTATGTGAATCCG
>CAZOEH010000536.1:0-2236 GCA_964578785.1 uncultured Desulfonema sp.
GGGTAATAATTGGAAATTACAAAAAAATATTATCGGGTTGAACGTAAAAACATATCTTTCCTGAAATTTATATTTGAGGCATACGACGGGATTGCTGTTATTACTACGGTTGACCGTCCCAAAGGAATTGTTATGTTTCGTATTCCCCCGGGATGTGAAAATGAAGTTGATATGGTTTTGCAGGATCTTGGAAAAGACATGAAAATTGAAGAATATATCCCGGACACTAATGATGCGTTCGTAAAAAGTCAAAATATGCTCACTTAACCCTGAAAATCTCAAATCCGTTCGCATATGTCTTTTTACGAACTCATCACTAATGAGAGATTGAAAGAAGATAATGAATAAAAAGTACCTCTATATTAATACTATCGGCTGCCAGATGAATGTATATGATTCAGAGCAGATGGTAAGGCGTTTAAAGCCCCTGGGATATGAGATATCTACGTCTATTGAAACAGCCGATCTTATTATAGTAAATACATGCGCCATTAGAGAAAAAGCCGAGCAGAAAGCCTTCAGCTTTTTGGGCCGGCTTACAGCCCTGAAAAGAAAAAAGCCTGAACTGATAATCTGTGTGGGCGGTTGCGTGGCTCAGCAGGAAGGCCGGTTGATCCTTGCGCGGGTCCCTAATGTGGATCTTGTTTTCGGGACACACGCCCTAAACAGGTTGCCTGAACATATACTGAAAATCTCGTTAAAAAGATGCAGAATATCCGATGTTGAGATGACTCAGGAGATCATGGAATTCCCTCCCGGCAGCAAACCCGCGGTTGAAGATGATATTACAAGATTTGTAACTATTATGAGAGGGTGCGACAATTACTGCACTTACTGTGTTGTCCCTCATGTAAGGGGGCCTGAGATAAGCAGGCGGCCGGAGAATGTCATAAATGAGATCAGGGATCTTGTTGAGGCAGGCGTAAAGGAAGTTACGCTGCTTGGCCAGAACGTAAACAGTTACGGGATGAAAGAAGGGCTTTGTTCTTTTCCCGATCTTCTTAAGCTTGTGAATGAGATCGAAGGCCTATTCAGGATCCGTTTTACGACATCCCATCCTAAAGATCTTTCCGAAGGGCTGATATCCGCTTTTGCCGGCCTTGAGAAACTTTGCAGCCATATTCACCTGCCTGTACAGTCGGGATCCAACAGTGTTTTAAAGAGGATGAACCGGAAATATACAAGAGAGCTTTATATTGAAAAAATTGAAAGGCTACGGAAAATATCGCCTGATCTTGCAATAACATCAGATATCATTGTCGGTTTCCCGGGGGAGACTGAAGAAGATTTCAAAGCTACCCTTGATCTGGTAAAAGAGGTGGAGTTTGACAGTCTTTTTACCTTCGGGTACTCTGACAGGAAAAATGCTCCGGCAGCAAAGTTTTCAGATAAGGTTCCTGATGGCAAAAAGAATGAGAGACTTCAGGAACTGCTGGAATTGCAGGAATATTATACCGTAAAAAAGAACCGGGCTCTCGTGGGGTCAACCGCACTGATACTTGTTGAGGGATTCAGCAAAAAGCAGGGAGGCGAGGAAGGAGAAGGGGGATTAACCGGCGTTCATTGGACCGGCCGGACTGCAACAAATAAAATCGTAAATTTTGTTGATGAAAATTTTCTTTCAGGCGATACTGCTCTCATAGGTAAAATAATTAATGTTAAGATAGAAAAAGCTTTTTCTCATTCCCTTCTGGGCAAACCGGTTGATTTAAAGCAGTTGCCTGTCGGAGCGACAGGGGAGGAAAGTTATGCTGCTTAAGGTAAGCATAGCAGGTCTGGCCATGGATCCGGCGTCAAATACGCCGATTATTATATTAAAATCGGTTGATGGAGACCAGACTGTCCCGATATGGATCGGACTGCTTGAAGCTACATCAATAGCCTCGGCGCTTCAGAAAATCAAATTTGAACGCCCCATGACTCATGATCTTTTTAAAAATTTCGCTGAACTTATGGATATCAGGGTCTCCATGATAGAAATATGCGATCTGGTAGGAAACACTTATTATGCAAAAATACATTTAGCGTCGGATGCGGGGAATTTTGAACTGGATTCCCGCCCCAGCGATGCGATAGCAATAGCCCTTCGCTTTGATGCCCCTATTTATCTGGATGATAAGGTTATTGAAAAATCCAAAGGAGTGGAACAGAAACCCGAGGCCGCGGATACGAGCGAGGAAGGTAAGATGTGGGCCGATTATCTGGAGAAGCTATCTCCTGAAGACTTCGGCAAATT
>CAZOEH010000537.1:0-1429 GCA_964578785.1 uncultured Desulfonema sp.
CGTACTCCCCTTTTACGCCTTATCCGGCCAGCAATGGCGCTGCCGGCATCCCGCAGTTGAAGGGTTTTTTAAAGAAATATCGAATTTCATATTTTTTTGATGATACCATGCGGGAAATAAAAATTCAAAACATTCGCACCGGAGGCGCCCTGATATTAGTAAGTTAGAGTTTATTTCCTGCTTTTTTCTACACCACAATGGGGCACCGAAAAAAGTCCTGTGCATCGGGGTTAATAACCAAATAATTTGATCCATGTTTTCATCCGGATAATTTCTATTATTCCACTTCCGGAAAGCATTCCTTTCCGTAATTCCGGGGTTGAAATCCTGTGTATAAACTTTGATCACCGGCATGTTTAGGGTATTTATATTGTCCGTCTGCGAACCTTTTCCTGATCTCATGCTTGTAATATAAAAGAATGATTTTCCCCCCGGCTGAAACCACGTCCAAAATGTCAATGATTGAACATTGACAATGCAGGCATGTGTTGTTAATATTTCATGCAAATGATTGATGTTACCCGCTTCAGGCAGAGGTAAATCCGCCTGCTGTTTCGGTTCTAAATGCCCAAAAGAATATCAGGCTCTTTTTCTTTTTTTAAACTTTTTAAAAGCGCCTTTCCTGAAATTTAATTTACTGATTATATGAACAAAGAGCCTTGCGGTTTATTGAAGAGTGTTGTTATAAAAAACGAACTCGGGCTGCATGCGAGAGCGGCCGCAAAAATCGCAAACCTTGCCGGGCGCGCTAAAGACAAGATATGGCTTATAAAAAACGACGAAAAGGTGGATGCCTCAAGCATAATCGATATTCTTTCCCTCGGCTGTTCCAGGGGAACCACGATAACGTTTGCCGCGGACAGCAAGACTGATTCCGAGCTGTTAAGAAACATAATAACACTGGCTGAAGATGGATTTGGAGAATAATTTGGACATGCCTGATAATGAAACAAATGATGAGATAAAGCTCAGCGGTATAGGGGCTTCACCCGGTATCTGTATAGGGAAAGCATACCTTGTTGATAAAAAGGGCGTAGAGATGGTCGAGAAATATTTTATCAACAGGAAAAATCTGGACGGCGAGATAAAACGCTTTAAGGCTGCCGTAAAAAACGCCGTTAACGAGCTCAGGTCAATAATAGATAATGTTCCGGATGAGGTGCGCCGGCATACGGGTATTCTTGAAACCCATGTCGCACTCCTTAAAGATAAGATGCTTTACGACAAGACCATAGAAATCATAAAAAATGAAAAGGTCAATGCAGAATGGGCGCTGAAGAAGGTTGTAGATGACATCAAGGTTATGTTCCAGAACATATCCGACTCCTATCTCAAGGAGAGATCTGAAGATATTACCCACGTTTCAGACCGCATAATAAAATTTCTCATCGGGTCGGAAGATGTCAGCATAGGTGAAATAGACAAGCGT
>CAZOEH010000537.1:1439-2226 GCA_964578785.1 uncultured Desulfonema sp.
GGTCGCAAAAGACCTTTCCCCTGCCGATGCAAGCCAGATTCAGCTGGATAAGGTAATGGGTTTCATAACCGACAGGGGAGGCAAGGCTTCCCACACGAGCATAATTGCGCGCACACTTGAAGTTCCAGCTGTTCTCGGGGTGGATAACGCAACAAAAACAATAAATAACGACGATACGATCATCATAGACGGTACGACAGGCGTTGTTATCATTCATCCTTCCGAACAGACACTCGGTGAATACAAAAAGCTTAAAACAAGCCATGAAGAGCACAAAGCGTATTTGTCGCGGGGAAGTCACCTTAAAGCCGAAACACTCGACGGATTGAGCCTGCAGGTCATGGGCAACATAGAGCTTCCCGAAGAGGTTGTATCCGTGCTGGATCATGGAGGTGACGGGATAGGCCTTTACAGGACCGAATTTCAGTATCTCTCCCGAAACGATTTCCCTGGCGAAGACGAACTGTTCGACAAATATAAGGATGTCGTAGAAGTGATGGCGCCCAGACCTGTTACAATCCGCACACTCGATATAAACGGAGACAAGGCGATCGATTCCTTAAACGGCACTGAAGAAATTAACCCCGCTCTGGGGCTTCGCGCCATAAGATATTGCCTTAAAAAGCCCGATATCTTCAAAACACAGTTAAGAGCGATATTGCGAGCCGCGGCATTTGGAAATGTCAGGATCCTTGTCCCCATGATATCGAGCATCGATGAAATCCGCGAAACAAAAAGACTTCTGAACGAGGCTGCGGACTCACTTGAAAAAGAAGGAAAAGCATAT
>CAZOEH010000538.1:0-2225 GCA_964578785.1 uncultured Desulfonema sp.
TATTCTGCATGACAGCATCTACCTGGGACTTGTCCACAAGCTCAAAACCTTTTGCGCCAAGCATTGATGACATTTCGGTTGAAGCAATGCCCATTCCGAGATTGTCCATGCTCTTATAATCCTCTTCGACAAGAACCATCAGTTTCGGGCGCTCCATGCTCTCAAGGAGAATCTTCATCGCAATAAGGTCATCTTTGATTTTATCAAGTGAAACGGTCGCGTTCACCCTGACGCTGAAAAGATTGCCCTCTTTTTTTTCCTTTAAAACTGAAAATCTTTTTATATAGCCCTGGGTTTTGGAAAATATCTTGTCTTTTTTCAGTTCAAAATTCTCAACCTCTGTCTGTGAATTAATAAAGACGCCTACTGCTTGCTCGACAGCCGAACGCTGCGCCTGCCGTATGGCATCTTCCCTCGATATGGAACTTATGCCTTCCGTCTCGATTGCCTTGTCTTCAGCAAAAGCTCCGCCGTAAAAGATCATCAGTCCGGCAAATACAGATATAAGTAAAATTAGTTTTTTCATCAGTTTAAACCTTTCACGTTATCGACCTGCACCTTATATGCAGGATCAAGTTCAATACTTTTTGAAAACAATCGTTTTGCTTCTTTCCTGTCTCCTTTGTCGAGCGCATCGAGTCCTTTCGAAAAATAAAGGGCTGCGTTTATATCGCCCTCACCCTTCAAAGTTACCGGATTGAAAGACACTTTCATCGATTTCGCAATCTTTCCTGCAAGGTCCATCGCCAGAATCATTATGGCATCACTCTCTCCCGTAATCGATTCGGCCATAATCACCTCGCTTGTCTCAACCCTTATTATTCTCGCATCCATCCGCACTTTGTTGCCAAGAACCATAAACGACCCGAATACAATGGACTGCGCACCGAGTATTTTTCCCGCCTTTACTGCGGTTGCCTGATCCACACCTCCGCTCTGACCGAGTGCGACCTCTTTTAACAGAGACTGTATCTTCTCCCGCTCAATCAGTTTAAGAGAGGTTCCGCTGTTTTTCAGATCTGTAATCAGCATGGCGGAAAGTCCCTTGCTTAAAGGTGTAAACTTGTCAGGATCGGTAACTGAGTTGTTTTCAAAAGGCAGGATAGCCATAGTTTTAGGAACCTGGTCAACAATAGATACGGGCTCCTCTTTAACTTTAATTTCTTCCTTCTTTACTCCGGCGCATCCGGTAAAAAACATAATTACAGCAAGAATGATTACAAAGACAGGTATGCTTAATCTGTTCATCAAATCTTCCTTCGTATTAATTTATTTTGAGTTATCAAGCAGATACATTTCTTTATTACAGCCTGAAACATAATGGCTTTGGCTTTCCCTAATCCTGAAATTATTCTATCAATGGCCTCCTCCGCCTTTCCCTCCATCCACTGCTGCTTTATCGGAATCTTTCTGAGAAGTTTCAGCCACGCTTAATCCTGCTTCAGAACTTGCTGAAAATTGGGCGGCTGACATAGCCGATACGGCGCCCACGCCCGGAGAACCTGCTCCGGGACATGAATCAGCTCCCTTCTGTGCAAGGGTGAAGAGAGGATCTTCCTTCAGAGCCATGGTGAAAAAGTCTTTAGCTTCTTTCCATTTTCCCGAATCCAGAGCATCAAGAGCATTTCCATAATAAATCATTGCATTATACACTTTTGTATGCGGAACACCGATTGATTTACTTTCTTCATCGGATAAAGTCACACCAAGAATTTTGGCCGTATCTCTTACTATGATCATCGGAAGATCAAAAAATTTATCCTTATCAACAGAAACGGAAGCTGATCCCTTAACATTACCTTTCCCTGAGGAGGCAAGGGTTGTTACAGCTCTTATGCTTCCGGACGAGAGGTTTCCGACTACTATGTTTTCAGCTCCTAGAAGCTTGCCTATTCTCGGAGCGGTTTTCTGATCCACTATACCCGTCTGTCCGAGCTTCATCTCTTCCAGCAATGCCTGTAATCTGACCCTTTCAATGACCTTGACGGATTTAATCTTCGACAAATCCGATATTACCATGTAGGCAAGACCTTTCTGAAATGCACGAAGGCTCTTGTCGGGTGAAAGATCCTGGTAATAACAGACGGCAACTGTGTTTGAATCCGGTTTCAATGCTGCCAGCTTTTTTTCTTCAACCAGAGCCTTTACAGCCGCTTTGTGGCCATAAGCAATCTGGAGCAGTGTAAGCTGCCGCCTGATTTCTCCTTCTATGAAGGGCTGGGTCC
>CAZOEH010000539.1:0-2224 GCA_964578785.1 uncultured Desulfonema sp.
AAAGTAAAAAGCTTATTATGCAAGGCGCACGAATCTTGAGGAATGAAGCGTACATTGAAGTACGCTGCAATGACGAAAGATGAAGCGCAACACAGCAGAATGACTTTTTACGCAGCCGTCATTTTTTATAATTGCCCGATTCTATCATCTGTATATATTGGCATGATTCACAGCTCAGTTTCTCCGCCTTTTTAAACTCCCTGAGCGCTTCTTTAGGAAGATCCCGTTTCATATAGAGCCTTCCGAGCCTCTGCCTGAACAGCCCGTTATCCGGCGCTATTTCAACACTCTGCCTGGAGAAGGCAAGTGAAATATCCCTGTTTTTGTCCTTCTGGTCATAGAGCCAGCCGAGTGCCGACAATGATGCCGCGTCATTCGGATTGATCTTGATCGCCTTCTCATATGCCGCTTCGGCTTCATCCGGCATGCCTGCAGCCGCAAAACTTTCTCCGAGATAAAAGAGAGCAACACTTGATTCGGGCTTTAATTTTAATGCCTTTTCAAGGTATTCTCTTCCTTCACCGGGTTTCCCGAGTTCTAGTAGAAGTTTTCCCGTCTGAAAATTGATTTCAAACAAATCCTCTCCAAGCCTGGCTGCTTTCTGGAAATGCTTGAGCGCCTTCTCTTTTTTACCTGTCAACTGGTAAACAAGGCCGGCATTATAAAGGGGCATCAGTTCTTTCGGTGAAAGCCTTATGGATTCCTTGAACTCTCTGACGGCTTTTGGAAAATCTTCGAGAACTCCGTAACAGACTCCTATGCTGTTGTGAACGTTCACATTATCCGGATCGAAGAGAAGGGCTGTCTTAAACTCTTTGACTGCCCCTTCAATATCTCCGTTCTGGTAAAGCTTGTCTCCGCTTATGTTGAGGCTCACGGCATCGAAGGCCACAATGCTTCCCGGGCCGAAATAATCCGCATGATCCAGCGCTTTTCCGGCGTTTCCGATTATCTCATGTTTTTTGTAACTGAAAGCGGGATAAGCGGCAACCCCGGTCGTGACTGTTTCTTCTCCCGTACTTTCAAGGCTCTTTTTTAATTTAACGGCAAGTTTCAGGCATGAGGAAGCATTTTTATCGGGGAAACAGCATCCGAACAGGAAACGGTCCATGCGGCCCCAGAAGCCGTTCCCGGTCTTGCAGATATCGTCTACAGCCTTTGCGGTATCGCCGAGTGTTTTTTGAACATCTGCCGGTTTCCGGGACTCCGCTGTTTCGTTCATGTTGTCCATGCGAACTACCATCACACCGAATGCAAGAGATGAAGAGAGCATTTTCATGGCATGTTCGGTAAAAGCTTCTCCGCTTTGCATGCCCGGGAAGAGTTTGTTCAATACATCCTTTTTTCCGTCTTCTTTCTTATCCCCGGTTTTGCGCCACGGCCTGAGTTCGGCCTTTGACAGAAGAAATTCCTTTGAACTGCTCCGGCTGTGGAACAGAGCATGATGGTCCCGGCTGATTTTTTCTTCCATTATCTAGTACCTTTGTAAAAAGTAAAGACCCGGCTTTTTCATGGATTCCTCATCAGAATTCCGGCAACAGCGTCTCTTATGATATTCAGTTCATTATCCTGAACCGTTCTCAAATCCATGATAAATCTATCCTCTTCTATCCGCCCTATTACCGGCGGCGTGTTCTCCCGCATATTTCTTTCAAGAGTGTTTGCAGAGATTCCGCCGATTCTGAGGGCAATACACCTGCTGGGGAGATCAAGCAGCGGAAGCGAGCCGCCCCCGGCCTTGGAGCACATATCGGCAAGATCGATTGAAAGCGCCGGATCGTTTATCTTTGAAAGAAGTCTGAAAAGTTTATCAGCGCGTTTTTTTATCAATCTGAAAGGAGTCGTCAGCATGAAAAGGGTCGGAATTGACTTTACGGCTTTCTCGGGATCCCTGTATATCCTGAGCGTGCTCTCAAGCGCGGCAAGGGTAAGCTTGTCTATACGAAGAGCCCTTGTGAGAGGGTTTTTCCTGATGCTCTCCACTACATCTTTCTTCCCCACAATTATTCCAGCCTGCGGACCGCCGAGCAGTTTGTCTCCGCTGAATGTTATGACATCCGCTCCAGCCGATACCGATTCCCGGACTGTGGGTTCCTTCATAAGGCTGTATTTCGAAAAGTCGATGAAGGTTCCGCTTCCCAGATCCTCCATAACGGGAATCCGGTGTTTTGAGCCCAGCTCAACAAGCTCTTTAAGCGTCACGCTTGCGGTAAACCAGACTACG
>CAZOEH010000540.1:0-2222 GCA_964578785.1 uncultured Desulfonema sp.
CGGGTTCAAGGATTCGAGGATTCAAGCGGGTTTTTCACTCGAATCATCGAACCCCTGAATCCTTGACCTCTATTTTATTTTTACAAAGCCGTTATTTCGCCGGTTTTTTTTGTGCTGTACCCGCCCAATGCCTCGACGCGGTTTTTAAAATCAGCCGTGTTGATCGTTTCAAGAAGAATTTTCATGTTTTCGGTTTCAAAAAAGATTTCAGGAATAACAAGATCGTACTGTTCCGTAACAACCGGTATAAAATCAAGATGGAGGGCGTTTGCGGCGGCAAATATGCCGAGCCCCGCATCTGCTGAGCCGCTTAGAACAGCGACAGCGACCGACATATGTGTAAATTCTTCGTTCTCGTATCCCTTTATCTGTTTCGGATCTGTTCCGGTCTGCTTCAGTTTGTAATCAAGCAGGATTCTTGTTCCCGAGCCTCCCTGCCTGTTGATAAACGTGATATCTTCACGGGCAAGATCTTCGATGCCTTTGATATTTTTTGGATTGCCCTTAGCAACAATGAGCCCCTGATCCCTGAATACGAGGTTGACGATTTTTATTTTCATGCCGGGAAGATATTTTTTTATATATGATACGTTGTACGAGCCATCAGTTGTGTCAAGGAGATGGGAGCCCGCAAGGTGGCATACCCCGTTCTTTATTGCCATGAGGCCGCCCATGCTGCCCACGTGACTTGAAGAGAGTGTGAGGTTGCTGCTGCCCGCCTTTATTTTATCCGCAAGAACATCGAGTGTATTGTCATGGCTTCCGACGACAACTATCGTGTTGTTTATTGAAGAAAGAGGGCGCAGAAGTTCTGCCAGAACAGGCTCCTGAGCATTTATTCCTTCAACATGATTCGGTATGCGGATAATGCCGTCCGCATCGGTAATCGTTGTGATACATCCCGCGCCTCTCGGAAGGGTGGTTGCAATGATTTTGTTGCCGACTTTTCCGAGTTTTACCCGCAGGAATTCTTCTACCCCCAGTTTGGAAGCGATCTTCTTTGCCGGCATAACTTCGGCTTTTTGCCGTTCTTTCTCAGGCTGTCCAAGCATTTTACATATTAACGGATAGGCAAACTGTTCGAAGGCAACAATAGCCGATACGGGATATCCCGGGATTCCAAAAACCGGTTTATTGTTGACGGAACCTATCACAACCGGCTTTCCGGGCATTATGGTGACGCCATGAACAAACACTTCGCCTGTTTCAACTATAACGCTTTTTGCGTAATCTTCGGATCCGGCGGATGATCCGCCTATGATAAGAACGATATCGTATTCGCTCTTTACGGCTTTTAAAAGAGCCTCTTTTATTTTCCCGGCGTCATCTTTTATTTTATCATGCCTTTCATAAACGCCGCCGGAAGATTCAACTAATTTTCCGAGGACAAAAGAATTTGTTTCAAGCACCTGCCCCGGCTTGAGCTGGTCAATATCCGCCCCGTTCCAGTCAACAAGTTCCGATCCGGTCGGAATTATCAGAACACGGGGTTTTTTTCTCACGGAAACCGCAAAAATACCGCCTGAAAGAAGCGCGCCTACACAGTAAGGAGTTATAACGTGATTCCGGGGAAACAAAAGCTCGGTCGCAACAATATCTTCTCCCATTTTTCTTACATGCTGCCAGGGTACGGCAGGAGCTTCTATTTCTATCCGGTTTTCATCAAGTATATTTACATGTTCAATCATTATCACTGCGTTTGTTTCTTTGGGAAGCACATGTCCGGTGTTGAGAAAAAAAGCATCCCTGTTTACTATAAGCTGTTTCGGCTGTGTCTCGCCTGCCCCGAAAGTATTTTCAGCCTTTACGGCTATGCCGTCCATTGCCGCTGAATGAAAGTTGGGGGATGAAAGCCTCGCGCTGACAGCTTCAGCAGTAACCCGGCCGATGGCATCCGGAACCGGAACTATTTCGCCCGGAAGGGTTGTAATATGAGAAAATCCTGTAAAAAGAATCTCTCTGGCCTCTTCAAGGGTCTTCATTTTCAAATAGACATTGCGTGTGCTCATCACAAACTCCAGCTCTGATTAATCGGTTATATTTGATAGACTCGTAAAAAGTCACTCTCGTATTTTTATGGTTCTGTTACAACGGAAAAACCCTTACCTGAGTCCCTTTTTCTATGCCTTCCACATTCTTTCCTATCTCTATCAATCCGTCCGCTTTAATCATTGTATTTATAAGCCCGGATTTCCCCAGGATGGGTTCCGCCCATAGAATGC
>CAZOEH010000541.1:0-2210 GCA_964578785.1 uncultured Desulfonema sp.
GTTGATCTGGGTTTCAAAGCGGGACTTTCCAGCACAGAGACAGATGCCGCTTTTATGACAGGTCTTACAATGAGATTTTAATTGTTGTTCATCATATACATATATATATTGATTGAAAGGAGAATGACCATGCACATGGCAGATGCTTTGATATCTCCCGCAGTGGGAGGAACTGTGTGGGCGGCTTCAGCCGGATTGATCGCCTATTGCTCAAAAAAAGTCAGGGATGATGTCGACGACATTAAGATCCCTCTGATGGGCGTTGTCGGAGCTTTCATATTTGCATCCCAGATGATTAATTTTACTATTCCGGGAACAGGATCAAGCGGTCACCTCGGAGGTGGCATGATCCTCGCCATATTGCTGGGGCCATATGCCGCTTTTCTCGCCATGGCGTCCGTCCTCACTGTTCAGGCTTTGTTTTTTGCCGATGGCGGTCTTCTGGCCCTGGGGTGCAACATATTCAATCTCGGTTTCTTTCCTTGTTTCATCGCTTACCCTTTCATCTATAAAAAGATTGCCGGTGCGCAACCGACCCAACAGCGTATCCTGGCTGGAGCCTTAGTGTCGTCGATTCTGGGACTGCAAATGGGCGCCTTCGGAGTTGTTCTGGAGACCCTGTTCTCAGGTATCTCGGAACTGCCCTTCGGTACTTTCGTGCTCATGATGCAACCCATCCACCTGGCCATAGGGATCGTTGAGGGGATTGTCACCGCCACCGTGGTAACTTTCGTCTGGAAGGCGCGCCCCGAGATACTGGAAATGGCTGCCACAGCAAGGCCGATGGGGCATCTCAGCCTCAAGCATGTTCTTGCAGGGTTACTTTTATTTGCGGCAATTACCGGAGGCGCACTCTCATGGTTCGCATCAGCCAATCCGGATGGGTTGGAGTGGGCAATGTTCCGCGTTTCCGGCAAGGAGGAGCTCGAAGCCCCTGAAAAGGGGCTCCATTCAATGCTCGGAACCCTTCAGGAAAAAACCGCCTTTTTGCCTGATTACAGTTTCAAGGAGCCGGAAGAAAAGGAGGGGCATGTCGAATCAGTAAAAGGCGAAGAGGGAAAATGGCCTACCGTCAGTGCCGGAACATCTGTATCCGGGCTTGTGGGAGGAACACTTGTTCTGGCCCTTGCAGCCTTTATCGGGTTTATACTGAAAAAGAGAAGCGGAAACAGATAGCCCTTTAGAAAGTTTTGAACAACTCACATGACCATGTCGGGGTATGGGAGCGAATGCGCTCCCATACCCCGGTATTGCTTTAGGTCGGACTTTATGTCAGGATATCACCTATGAACAGAATAAAGACGGCATTTCTCGAATTAGGTTACATGGATATTCTCTCCGGAAAGGATACTCCTGTTCACCGCATAGATCCCCGTGCAAAACTTCTGACCACGATAATTTTCATAATTACGGTCATATCTTTCAACAAATACGAGATATCCGCTCTCATTCCTTTTTTTATATATCCTGCTGCCATGATAGGTTTGGGAGAGCTCCCGTTTTACTATCTTTTCCGGAAACTTCTGATAGTAACGCCTTTTGCAATCATGATAGGCATCTTCAACCCCCTCATCGACCGTGAGATTCTTATGCATCTCGGGGCTGTCCCCATTTCAGGCGGTTGGATATCCTTTGCCTCTATAATGCTGCGCTTTACTCTTACGGCAGGAAGCGTGCTTGTTCTTATTGCCTGCACAGGCTTTAATTCGGTCTGTATGGCTCTTGAAAAAATGGGAACTCCGCGCATATTTGCGGTTCAGCTCCTTTTTTTATATCGTTATATTTTTGTTCTGATTGACGAAGCATCACGCATGGCAAGTGCAAGATCTCTGCGCTCCTTTGACGGAAAAGGAAAGGGGATCAAAGTCTTCGGCTACCTGCTCGGACACCTTCTGTTAAGAACAATCGACAGGGCGCAGCGTATTCATCTTGCCATGCTCTGCCGGGGCTTTGACGGGGAAATAAGGGTTAACCGTCGCCTTAAAGCGGGCATAAAAGAAGTGATTTTTACGATTGCGTGGTCCGCCTTTTTTATTGCCATGCGGTTTTACAATATTCCTCTGATTGTGGGAAGTTTCCTATCTGAGGGTTGGCATATGTAATCGGTTTTGCCGTTTTGCAAGAATTTATCACAACCATAACAACGCCCCCTGATCGTCTACAAAGAAGAAAAGGCAGAGACGAAATAAAGGCTTCGTGGGTGTATATCC
>CAZOEH010000542.1:0-1666 GCA_964578785.1 uncultured Desulfonema sp.
CCCGTGAAAACGGGAGTCCAGAAATAATTGAACGGTTTCGCTTAGTGTCCTTCGTGATCTTCGTGGTAAAAAATTGAACTTTTTACTTTGCCATCAAAAATATGACTATTTTTAAAGCAGGTATCGGAGGAGAAGATGAATATTACAGAATCAGCTAAACAAGCTTTAAGTATTTTACGGGACGGAAGCCAGTTCCAGTGGTACGTAATTCCGCTGTTTGCCTTTGTAGTATATGTTTACGCATCAGAGGTGGAGAGGAAAAACTGGAATCTTGTTTTTGCAGGGCTTGCCTACTGGGGAATGGACTGGTTCAATGAGATCGTAAACGGCCTTGTTTTTCATTTTACACAGTATGCGCCGGTCTGGGGCGCTCCGGGAAAAACAGCATATCTCATCCTGATAGGGCTTAATATAGAAATCTGTTTCATGTTTGCCATAGCCGGAATCACTTTTTCCAAGATGCTTCTCTCAGATAAAAGGCTTAAGATACTAGGCATACCAAACCGTTTATTCATCGCTGTCGGTGGTTCGATCTTCTGTGTTTTTGTCGAGGTGCTTTTAAATCAGGTCGGCGCCCTTACCTGGGACTATTCATGGTGGAACCTGAAAGCTCCCTGGCTTATCGTAATTTTCGGATATCTCACTTTCTTCCTTGTCTCCTTCTGGGTTTTCGACATGGAGAGTATCCGGAAAAAAATATCAACCGTGGGTATTATTTTTTCGGTTGATATAGTCGCCCTTCTTCTTTTCGGGGTGATGTTAAAGTGGATATGAACCGAAGCTGCGAGTTAATTCCCCGTCGAAGGTCAGCTGCGGAGGATTTGCGGCTGGGAGATCCGATAAAAAGCGGCTGTCTGTTAACAGTTTTTTAAAGCCCAACTATGCATTTATGTTATATTTTTTCATCCGTTTCCAGATGGTTACTCTGCTGACGCCCAGCCGCCTTGCTGTTTCAGACCGGTTGCCGCCAGTTTCTCTTAAAGTTTTCAGCAGCTCTTCTTTCCGGTCCGTTTTCAGGAGTAAAGGCCGGGAAGGCTTGTCCGCATCTTTTACTCCGGATGCGATCTTTACGGGCAGATGATTGATCCCGATTCCTCCTCCGGGACAAAGCACAAACGCATATTCGATGGCGTTTCGAAGCTCTCTTACGTTTCCGGGCCAGTCATATTCCACCAGTTTTTCCATTGCCTCGGGTGTCATGCCGAGCTTCTTTTTATCCGTCTTGCCGTTATTCTGCCCGATGAAATTCTGTACGATTATCGGTATGTCTTCACGCCGTTCCTTAAGCGAAGGAATTCTTAAGGGAAACACGTTGATTCTGAAAAAGAGGTCTTCCCGGAAGTACCCTTCCGCGAGTAGTTTGTCTAAATTTCGGTTGGTAGCAGATATAATGCGGACGTCCACCTTTATGGGCTTATGATCACCCACCCGCTCAATCTCTTTCTCCTCCAGCACCCTTAAAAGCTTGACCTGTGTAGACATCGGAATATCCCCGATTTCATCGAGAAAAATAGTGCCGCCGTGAGCCGCCTCGAACCGGCCGATTCTGCCTTTGTCAGCCCCGGTATAAGCGCCTTTAACATGTCCGAAAAATTCACTCTCAAGAAGGTTTTCATTCAATGACGCGCAATTGACCTTGATAAAAGGATTCGGATTACGATAGCTG
>CAZOEH010000542.1:1676-2210 GCA_964578785.1 uncultured Desulfonema sp.
CGTGGATGGCCCTTGCAACGAGCTCCTTGCCTGTTCCGCTTTCTCCGTAAATCATGACCGGGGCATCCGTAAGGCCCACGTTGTCGATCAATTCATAAAGAGACTGCATTATCATCGATTTGCCGAAAATGCCGTGGTATCCTTCATCCAGATGGAGTGATTTGCGAAGTTCTACAATCTCCTGCTGCTTTCGGATGATCTCCGACATATCTGTCAGAGTTTCGACCGCCCCTATTATATTTCCATTGTCATCTCTCAAAACGGATGCGTTTTTTATAACATTTACCAGACGATTTTCCTTATTGGTGATCGTACATTTTTTCGCGCGAACATCTCCCCGCGCGTAAAGACCGCACCATTTTTCCCCGGAACCCTTGCCGATAATTTCGCACCCGGTACAATCAAGTTCACGGCATGATTTGCCGATTAGTTCTTCTGCCCGGTAACCTGTCAGCCGCTCGGCGGCCGGATTCATGGCTAGAATTTTCCCATCAGGCCCTACGACCAGGATACCATCCTGCAGGGTATCCACTA
>CAZOEH010000543.1:0-2178 GCA_964578785.1 uncultured Desulfonema sp.
AGTCATGAATTGCAAAACACCGAGTAAACTGGAGAAAATTCTTGCCGCAGGTCATATTGCCGTTACTTCAGAGTGCGGTCCTCCGCGCGGCAGCAATATTGAACATGTGGTGCATAAAGCCAATCTTATAAAAGATCATGTGGATGCCATCAACATAACGGATAACCAGACATCCGTTACACGACTTTGCAGCCTTGCGGCATGCATAAAATTAAAGCTAATGGGGCTTGAACCTGTTCTTCAAATGGTAACCCGCGACAGGAACAGGATAGCTCTGCAGAGCGATATACTCGGAGCCGCCGCCTTCGATATTTTCAACATGCTTTGTCTTTCAGGAGATCATCAGTGCTTCGGAGATTGTGCCCAGGGTCAGAATGTCCACGATCTTGATTCGATGCAGCTGCTGCAGACAGTGCGGCATATGCGTGATGAAGGTAAATTCTTAGGAGGTGCCGACATAGAACGTCCGCCGAAAATGTTTGTCGGGGCAGCAGCAAATCCTTTTGCCGACCCATTTGAAATAAGGGTTCCGCGCCTTGCAAAGAAAGTTGCAGCCGGCGCCGAATTCATTCAGACCCAGTGCATTTACAATCTTGATAAGTTTGAGCTGTGGATGAAAATGGTGCGCGACAGGGGTTTGCATGAGAAGGTCTATATCCTTGCCGGGCTCACGCCATTAAAGTCCGCCGGCATGGCAAAGTATATGAAAAACAAGGTTCCGGGAATGGATGTTCCGGACGATGTCGTGAAGAGAATGGCGGCAGTCCCCAAGGAGAAACAGCCCGAAGAGGGGATAAAAATCTGTATCGAGTCGATCAAGCGCTTAAAGGAGGTAGAGGGCGTCAGAGGTTTTCATATAATGGCCATTGAATGGGAAGAAATAGTTCCCGAAATAGTTGAAAAAACAGGACTATATCCACGACCGAAAGTTGATTGATTTTTTCCGCACTTCCGGTTATATAGAAGTTAGAACTTCAAAACTGATGTTCTTCAAGAACTCAAACAGGTCATGGTTTTAATATTACTACGGCAGGTTAGTCCATTTTCCCGGATAAAAGGAGCGTGTGTATGAGTGGTAAAAAGAGAATTCTTATAGTGGATGATGAACCTGATTTTTCGATGATTATTAAAAAGAATCTGGAGAAGGAAGGTTTCGAAGTTGAACTTGCATACGATGGAGCGGAAGGTCTTGCCAAAGTCAGGAGCAATCCTCCGGATGCAATTGTCCTTGATGTCATGATGCCTGAAATTGACGGCTACAAGGTATGTTCAACTTTAAAAAGCGATGATAAGTATTCGGCTATCCCCATTGTTCTCCTCACGGCCGTCGCTTCGCATGTTACTTCCACACGATATTCACATTATGACGGGATGAGTATGGAAGCTGATGATTATATGCCTAAACCGGCATCTCCGGAACAGATTACGGAGAGTATTAAAAGACTCCTCAAGTTGTAATTATTAAAAAATCTTTTCAGGAAATAAGTACATCAGGTTTTTACCATAAAAGGGGGAGAAATGTCATCAGAGGTTATAGTTCTTAAGCGGGGAAAAAGAAGCATGTTTTTAGACAAAGTAAAAGCGCTCCTTCCGGAGGGAGGGAATTTAAATCTTTGTCTTACCTGCGGAGCGTGTTCATCGGGGTGTCCTGCGACAGGACTCGAGGGAATGGATCCGAGAAAATTTCTTCGCATGGCGGCGCTCGGCATGGATGATGAGATATTGAAAAGCGAATGGCCCTGGATGTGTACCATGTGCCAGAGGTGTATATATGTGTGCCCGATGAAGATCGATATACCCCAGCTTATTTTCAATGTAAGAGGGAGCCGGCCCAGGGATCAGAGGCCGAAAGGTATACTTGGTTCCTGCGACATGGCGCTCAAACATGATACATGCAGCGCCATGGGGGCATCCGAAGAGGACTGGAGGTTTGTTGTTGAGGATGTTGCGAATGAGGTCAGGGAGAACCAGGAGGGGTTTGAAAATCTTCAGGCTCCTATGGACAAGGTCGGCGCCGAATTTTTTCTTAACCAGAATTCGAGGGAGCCGGTAACCGAACCCGACGAAATGATTCCTTTGTGGAAGATACTTCATCTAGCGGGAGCCGACTGGACATACGGCTCCAAGGGCTGGGCTGCAGAGAATTATTGCATGTTCATGGCCGACAATGAAGCGTGG
>CAZOEH010000544.1:0-1289 GCA_964578785.1 uncultured Desulfonema sp.
GACTCTTTCACGCGTTGAAAATGTCAGAAAATTTAAAATCCTTCCCAAAAAGCTTTATGAAGAAGACGGTGAAGTTACACCTACCATGAAGGTCAAAAGAAAGAGCGTTAATGAAGCTTTCAAGGACCTTATCGATGCTATGTACAAATAATATTCAGTGTTCGGCAATGCTTTTAATATCATAGATATCGGCTCTGACCGCAAGACCGCCATAATCGATACCGGAGTCGAATTCATCAACCGCAGAAGAACTTTTTTCTAAGCCTTCCAATAACGATACAGGCGTAATAGCGCGCCTCCTATTCCGGACTGTCGGTTGACGATAAATCGGTTGTTTAACCTGTCGATCAATTCGGGACGTTTTTGCAGAATCAATCTTGCCGCCATTTCGGCAGATTCAGCCGTTAGATCGGCGCACTGCCGAAGATGATCCTTTTTATTATGATTAACTTTTTTGGTCAGCACCCTGCAGCAGGTTGCACCGTTTGAGGCTTTGAACGCATCGTGTAACTGACGGGCGCTGTCACGCATATCCGAGCGGTTGCGGTAAGGTCTGTCTTTTCCTAAAAAAAGCCCGGCAGCCATAACCGCACCGCTTAATGCTCCGCACATGCACCCGCTGTCTCCCAGACCCATGCAGAAGGGGGCGGTCAAGGCTACAGCCTGGGCTTCGGTGAGTCCGCCATCCAGTGAATTGTTAAGAGTTACCACAACCGCTTCGGTGCAAAGCATTTGCCTGGTCTCAAACAGATTTCGGGCGCGTTCCCGTATTTGCGATATCACAGCTTCTGTTTGAGGAGTTCCAACTTCTCTGTCTGAAATAGAAGATGCCTTCATTTTTTATTCAACTTTTCCCAGCGGATATTTTGCTCCCTTCCACCCAAAAACTCCTCCGGTGTACCGGTAAACATTCTTATAGCCGAGTTTGACCGCCCATGCTGCGCCGTTGTGGCTGCGGGTGCATTTGACAAAGCCGCAGTAAATAACGATAAGTTTGTTTTTGTCATTACCGAGAAGTTTAACAAAATCCTCCTCGGTTTTTCCCCCGGTTTCCTTGGTATCCCACTGGTTCATGTCAGGTATTGGGAACAGAAACTGAACTGCTCCGGGTACATGCTCTTTTTTGTAGCTGTCTTCATAAGGCATGGTGTCCACGACAATCATATCTTTTTTGCTGTCGATCCATTTTTTTAGATCGTGAGTGGTTACCAGATCATAACCGCCCCTTTGGACATCCCGCACGAGTTTGACAGCAATAGCTTCTGTTTCCAGCTCCTTTTCGAATTTAT
>CAZOEH010000544.1:1299-2176 GCA_964578785.1 uncultured Desulfonema sp.
GAAAGGCCATCGCGGGAGATGTGAACATTAACATGACAATACCCACGACCATCAGTTTCATAATCGATTTAGACAAACGCATCTTTCGTTCTCCCTTTTTCTTTTAGTTTTTTGATTAACAGATTTATCTTTACCGGTTTAATGTCCCGGTATCGACGCCATCCATAAATAAAAGCGACTATTACAAGCATGACCAGATCGCGGTAGAGGGTAGTCCTGAGTCCGTGAAACGCTTTGGCTTCAGGATCTTCGGGGCCAAAGCAGCCGCAATCCACATCCAGTCCCATCCATATGCCGTAGCCAAGGATAGCTATAAAAAGCAAAAGCAATCCGAAAATTATGGAAAGACTTGTTTCGGTGTCGAAAAGGAGTCCGGTGCCGGCAGCCAATTCCAGCGCCGGCAGTGCGACTGCTACGGATATGAGCAGGCTTTCCGGGATGATTCCATAAGCATCTATCAGGACGGCAAATGTACCCGGTTCCAGCAGTTTAATACTGCCGGCATATATGAAAATTACTCCGATACTCCAACGCGATAATGTATATATCCAATCGAATAACATTATTATCATATGATTGTTTTCAGTATCTGCTTTCACTCCCTGACCGGCAAAACATGAATTGCCTTAATAATCAGCTGTACCTGGTCTCCCGTTTTGAGATTCAGTTCTTTAACGGATTCTGTCGTAAGCACTGATGCCATTTCTGCGGGATGGGTAATTTCAAATTTCACTAAAGACATGATTTCATCGCTTTTGATCGATTTTACCTTTGCGCCGAATTTGTTTCTCGCCCCGTATTTCATTGGGTTCTCCTTTTAAAGTAGATGAAGTCGATAGCAAAAACGAAAAGCCGACTATCAATTAAATGTAAAAAC
>CAZOEH010000545.1:0-2174 GCA_964578785.1 uncultured Desulfonema sp.
TAGTTCAGTCAGGGTCCGAATAGCCTTCTCCGGGTTCCGCATAATGGTGCTTTCTGTTATTTCCAACACCAGGTACTGCGGAGAAATCATGGTATCCTGTAAAGCCTCCTTAATTATTTCTATCAGATTCTGTTGATCAAACTGACGACCCGACACGTTCAGGGCAATGTTAGTCTGTTTGTAACCGGCTTCCTGCCATGTTTTGATTTGCCCACAGACGGTGCGTATTACAAACTCTCCGATTGGTATGATGAGGCCGCTTGTTTCGGCCAGGGGAATAAACTGCATGGGCGGAATCAATCCTTTATCGGGATGCTTCCAGCGTATAAGCGCTTCCATTCCCTTGACCATTCTCGTTGCCGCGTCCACCTTCGGCTGGTAGTAGAGCACCAGTTCGTCCCGCTCCAGTGCCTTGTGGAGATCGCTTTCCAGCGTCAGGAGTTCCAGAACAAAGGAATTCATTGATCCCGAGTAAAATTGATAGCTGTTTTTCCCTTCGCTCTTTGTGTACCTCATGGCCTTTTCGGCGTTTTTCAGGAGGTCGTCGACCTCCGTTCCGTCATCGGGATACAACGCAATGCCGATACTGGCGGTCATAAATACCTCGCGACCGATCAGATCATAGGGTGCGGATATTTCTCTGAGTAAACGACGGGATGCTATTGCGGCGTCCTGAGCCTGGTTGAGATCATGCGCCAATACGATAAACTCGTCTCCACCCGCCCGAGATACAACATTCACTGTTTCACCTTCATCTGCTCTGGCAATGTGGTCGCTTTTTCGCAAAGAGTTGGTAAGCCTGTCAGCGACGGCCTTCAGCAGGAGGTCTCCGATGCTGTGTCCGAGCGTATCGTTAATCCGCTGAAAATTATCCAATCCAATGTAAATCAGGGCAAATGTCTCTTTACGGCGCCGGGCATGTTCAATTAATCTTTCCATCAGCTCTTTATGAAATGTGCGGTTTGGCAACCCGGTCAGGCTATCATAATAATGCAGCAGGTGAATCTTGGCTTCCGACTCCATGCGGGTACGGTCTTTTCCAGATCAATAATTTTCTGTTGGACCATAGTCAACTGATTTTCAACCCGCCCCAGAAAAAGGTGGAATAAAAAAAAGAGCACTCCTCCCAGGAAAACAGAAAAAATGGCTATCATGCCCATGGTGGAATAAAGATCGGTTACCTGAGCGGTTACATCGATCATGATGACCATATCGCCCACTTCCACGCCTTGAACATCTTTAATAGCCAAATATCGATACCGATATCGGCGCTTTTGTGAGAATATTTCTTCATCAATGGCCCCGAGAGTATGAGATCTTTCAGAAAAAAATTTGGTCAGGACCTCTGGGTTGACTGGTAACGTCTGTTCCAGTAAGACGACATCCGGAAACTGGTCCCAGTCATAGGCCCGGCCCAGCATTTTCATCCCCTGCTCCCAACCGGGACGATGAAGAAACTTTTTATGGAGATGGACTATCAGTTCTACTCCAATTGTTTTTTTCAATTTGGCGGTAATGTGATCGATCTCTTCCCCCAGTTCCACAAACCCAATCCTTTTGCCGTTTACGATCATCGGAGCCACTACCCTTAAGGTCAAGGTCCCCATGGGACCCAACTCCAGTCCGTAGGAAATTTTTCCGGTCTTTTCCGCTTCTAAAGTCGTAAAGCGGTCGATTCGATCCCCGTATCGGTCGGGTTGATGGACCCGGAGGAGGTTGATCCGCTGGGCATCGCTGAAATACAAATGGGTTACAGGATGGTGGAAAGATATTCTTTTGAATAAGGAGTCGGTATGAGAAAGCAAGGCCTTTCGGTCTCCGGCTTCTAAGGCCGCTTGAATAGCCCGGTCATTCATAATCGTTTCCAGCATGCCGCTGAAAAGGTGGGCGTCAATCTCCTGTTGGGAATAGAAAAAACGCTCACTCGATTTAAACTGGCGCTCAACCCTTTGTTTGATATTATTTCTTTCGCTCCAAAAGAAACTGACTAAAAAAACGACCAGGAAGAAAAATAATCCAAGTGTTAAGGGTACAAGAATCCGATTTTTTAAGGAGGTATTAGTCATCATCCCACATTTTATTCGGGCAATGGGGTTTATTTTATTAGCCGCATATTTTTAAGGAATCCCCAAATAGCAGGTAAACCCGTTTGGTAAGTTTTATTGTCTGTTTAA
>CAZOEH010000546.1:0-2166 GCA_964578785.1 uncultured Desulfonema sp.
GAAAAGCGTTCAAGGGTTCAAGGGTTCGAGGCTTCATGCTGAACACTGTAACCGCAACACTATATCAACTGAAAAAAATCCGCGTAATGTCGTTATAAAAAACATAGATCATAAGAACAATCAGGACAAAAATTCCAACCTGCTGGGCTATTTCACGCATCTTCGTATTGACCGGTTTTCCGATAACGGCCTCGATAAAAAAGAAAAGCAGATGCCCGCCGTCAAGAACAGGGATCGGGAGAAAATTGAGCACCGCAAGGTTAATACTTAAGAGCGCTATAAAAAAAGCAAGATTGGCAACACCCTCTCTTGCCTGCTGTCCCGCCATTTCAGCTATCATTATCGGACCGCCGAGGGTTTTTGCAGATAAAGTACCCTGTATGAGCTTTACAATGCTTACAACCGTCAGATATGTAATTTTATAGGTCTGCCTTATGCTTTCATATAATGCTTCAAACGGATTCAGCTCTTTTGAATAGAAATCTCCCGCTGAGGCAATTCCCATTGCATAACGCTTTATATCTTCACCGAATATATTTTTAGCCGTCTTGAGCTCCGGCAAAATATCAAGTTTTAATACGGCGCCGTTCCTTATGACCGAAACCGAAAGCCGTTTCCCGTTGCAGCCGGATATGATTTCGGCCATCTCTTCCCAGTTTGTAACGGGTGTTCCATCAATCGATTCGATAAGGTCTCCCTTTACAATCCCGGCCTTTGCGGCCGGAGAATCCTGCTCAACGGACCCGACTACGGGCTTCAGAATGAATGTCCCTGATATCAGGAAAATCGCAAAAAAAATCATTACAGCAAGAATAAGGTTAAAGAGCGGTCCGGCGGCAACAATGATCATCCTTTTAAAAACATGCTTATGGGTAAAGGAAACAGGTATATCCGCAGGGGCGACATCCGAATCGGGTTCTTCGCCAACCATTTTAACATATCCACCGAGAGGAACCGCTGAAACACGGTAATCCGTAATCCCGACTTTTTTCCCGAACAGCCTCGGTCCGAAACCAAGGGAGAACTTTTCTACTCCTACTCCAAAGAGCCTGGCCATAATAAAATGGCCGAACTCATGGAAAAATACCAAAATACCGAGAACTATAACAAATGCGAAAATATCTGTGCTCATATATTTTTTCTTTCATTATCATATGCAAATATTGTAACTGCTCAGGAGTCAGAATCCGGAATAGAGGCTATGTAATCTCACGCAACTTACTAACTTTTTCAAGTTGAGGGCTGGGACAAAGTATCACCATAACCAAAGCGGGTTTCCTTTTTATTCCGATTTCTGGTTGCAGAATAGTTACAACTTTTTATATCTTAACAATTTTTGTGTTCTTGGTGGTTAAATAAATACCGGTTCAGCCTGAAAAAGCCGATTTTGTTTTACTGTTCAACCGATCTGTTCTTCAGTGATTCTGCGCGCCCATATATCTGCTTCAAGAATATCAGAAAGCTCCGGATATGCAATAACAAAGTGCCTTCCCATCGTTTTTTCAATGACTTCAGGAATATTCCGAAAGGATATTCTCCTGTTTAAGAAAGCGTCCACTGCAACTTCGTTTGCCGCATTCAAAACAGCCGGAAGAGTGCCTCCCGTCTTTCCGGCATTGTAGGCAAGAGCAAGGCAGGGAAATTTTTCATAATCAGGCTTTTGAAAAGTAAATGATCCGATTCCCTCAAAATCGGGAAGCGGCTGACCTATGGGAAGACGTTCCGGGTAGGAGATTGCATACGCAATGGCTCCTTTCATGTCTGGAATACCCATCTGCGCGATAACAGATCCATCCTTATAGGATACCATGGAATGAATTACGCTCTGCGGATGAATTATGACATCAATATCCTCAGAAGAAACACCAAACAGATGTGTGGCCTCCATGACCTCAAGCCCTTTATTCATAAGAGTTGCCGAATCGATGCTGACCTTTCGTCCCATCTGCCATGTAGGATGGTTCATGGCATTTTCCGGACTGATGCGGTCAAATTCATTAAATGGAAGATTTAGGAAAGGGCCTCCCGAAGCTGTGAGAAGTATCTTATGCATATCTTCTCTGCGATGCCCTGCAAGACACTGAAAAATCGCGCTGTGCTCACTGTCGATGGGAAGTATTTTTCCACCCTTTTCCCCGGCCTTTTTCATGACGATTTCACCCGCCA
>CAZOEH010000547.1:0-1178 GCA_964578785.1 uncultured Desulfonema sp.
GTAACCCTGCCATACCTCTATCGCTTTTTCATAATTCTCTCTATTCAGCCAGGCAAGTCCGAGATAATATGTTGAATATGGCTCTCCCGGTTCCTTTTTTAATACTGCTTGAAATTCAGCAATGGCTTCATCCAGGCGGCCGGTCTTTAAATACGCAAACCCGAGCTTGCTGTGAACTACAGCAGAACCGGGTTGCTTTACAAGGTACTCTTTATAGATCGGTATGGCCTCATCATATTTCTTCGCTCCAAGTTTAAGCTCAGCTTTGGTCAATTCGGCCATACCCCCGCAACCAATCAAAATCATAAGACCTGTTATCATAAATCCGGATACAATATTCTTAATATTTATCATTGCGAACACCTCCAATATATTAATCTTATTCCCTGTTGTTTTTATTCTCATGTCCGGAGGTAAACCATCACTCCGGCATCCATCTGCGTTAAGCTAACCCAACACCCAGTAACAATTACACTATTACGGATAAGTAGGCCCGCCCGGCGTATACTCCTGATAACCGGGCTCTTCCGTCTCACTTGGAACCACGATCTCATTGCCAACCTGGTTAATACCAATACCGCCTATATCTACACCCAAAACATCCGGCACTGTATATCCGTCAGGCATATATTCTGTAAATGATTTATCGTTTGCATTCAGCGTGCCAATCGCAGCGCTCACAGATCGTTCGATACGGGATGAAAGCTTCGATGAAGACATGTTTAAAACAGCTCTGATGTCCGGAGAATCAGCGCCGGGACACATACCGGCAGCATTTCGGGCAAGATCAAACATTGGGTCTTCCTGAAGCGCCATGCCGAAATAATCATTTGCTTCTTTCCATCTTCCATTATCAAGGGCATCAAGGGCATTGCCGAAATATACCAATGCTTTGTAAACTTTTGTATGCGGAATTCCGATTGCCTTTCTCTCTTCATCCGTCAGTTCAATTTTCATAATTCCTGCTATATCCCTTATGATAAATGCAGGAAGCTCAAAAAATTTCTCCTTATCAACAGAAGCGGTTACGCTGCCTTTAATGATTTCCTGATCGGCAGAAGCCAGGGTTGTCGTGGCTTTTATGCTTCCTAAAGCAAGATTTCCGAATATTACATTACGGGCGCCGAGAAGCCTGCCTACTCTCGGAGCAGTCTTCGGATCAACTATGCCTGTCTGCC
>CAZOEH010000547.1:1188-2163 GCA_964578785.1 uncultured Desulfonema sp.
GAGCTTCATCTCTTCCAGTAAAGCCTGAAGTTTTACTCTTTCAACCACCTTGATCAATTTGATCTTCGCCAGATCTGAAATCACCATCGCCGTAAGTCCTTTCTGAAAAGCCCGCAGACTCTTGTCTGGTGAAAGATCCTGATAATAGCAGACCGCAATAGTATTGGCATCCGGCCTGACAGTCATTAGCTTCTTCTCTTCAACAAGAGCTTTTGCCGCATACTTTCGGCTATGGACGATTCTCAACAACGTAAGCTGACGCCTTATCTCTACCTCAATGAGAGGATTGTCCCTGTTTCTGTAACCTTCCCATAACTTAATTGTTTTTTCAAAATTCTCCTTGTTCAAATAAGCAAGGCCGAGGTAATAGGTCGCGAAAGGCTCTCCGGGGTCATTTTTCAGAGTGTTTTCAAACTCGGAAACAGCCTCATTCAGGCGCCCCGTTTTCAAATACCAGACACCCAGTTTTTTCCGCGATTTGACTGAATCCAAGTTTTCTCCTATATACCCCTCATAAACTGGTATTGCGTCATTTTTACCAGTCATTGATTTTGGGCCCGCCTTATCAGATACAGGCGTCCCTCCGCAACCGGACAACGATATAATACTTATAAGTAAAATGCCTGAATATAGTTTTATTGCATTCATACAGTCACAGCTCATCATGATAAAAATTTTTTATGGGATTATATCTGTTATTTTTACACTCATGTGCCTATATTATCAAGAGTAAAAAGTCGCAGGATACATGTATCAAAATTCACATTTATTATCCAAGCAAATGATATATTCTCCGGTATAATGAGCCTCAATAGCAGGGACTCATTTCAGCGACCCCTTAAATGTTGTATGTATGTTTGCGGGATTATTTTCCGCAGCTTTTTTCGATTTATCCCTGAATGGCGGAAAAACACAGGAATTAATCTATAACTTAGTGATACTCCACCCGCAGAGCGGGTGGCATCAGGTAGCCCC
>CAZOEH010000548.1:0-2159 GCA_964578785.1 uncultured Desulfonema sp.
TGCTTACCATTGACGTGTGGGAACATGCTTATTACCTGGATTATCAGAACCGCCGTGCCGACTATGTTAACGCCGTGCTTGACAAGCTGATCAACTGGGAATTCGCCCTGCAGAACGCCGTCTGATGCAGAGCAAGTGGCTTTCGCCTTGCCCACTTTTTATGTTTTCTCGCTGATTTGTGTGGATGCCCTCCATAGTATCCCTGGATTCGAGTCGACAAATCCGGCAAACGTATCTGACAGGATTTACAGGATTTGACTGACCAACTTTCAGGCCGCTCCGGAAGAGCGGCCTGAAACAGGCAATCTGAGGTACGGATTTTTTCCGGAACTTGATATTAAATATTACACTTATTAATTGTTGAACGGAACAGAAACAATGAACTGTCCCAAATGCGGCGGTGAGATGGACAAAGGTGAGGCCACAGTTGAGGGCACTGCTCTCGGATTTATGGTCTTTGACTTCTCTCACCAGCACCTCTGGTTCCGATCTCCAAACGGAGAGAAAGAGAAGATTGTTCCGAGCAATGGCACGACGGTGGCGTATAGATGCTCGAAGTGCCGCCTTATCACTGTCATTGAAGGCACTGCCCTCGAAGAGAGTCTTGGCCAAGCCGGCAAGAGACTTGGGCAAGCGTACAGGCGATGGAAAGCAGTTCGACAGAAATAGAAATGTGTCCAACCAGTCGCAACTGCCAACCCTGACAGCGAGCGATGATATTTGAGAAGTCCCCGGTATTCGAACACGCCTGGCAGGGCGCCTAAGGTGTTCTCCGGATTCTAATCCTTCAGCCAATTCTCTTTTGCCGGGTCTTTAAAATTCATCCAAAATATCTTCGAACATTGAATCTTGTTCGAATTTATAATCAGCTTCAAAAACATACTTGACTTCAACAAACCCCTTTCTGTATATATTCTTGGAAAAGTAACTGTTCAGATTCACGCTAAAGACGTTAAACCGTGGACCCTGGAACTTTGAACCTGAAGAGTTACTCCAAAAGCAGCCATATGGAGGAATAATGGATTTTGATTTTACAAAAGAACAGCTCATGTTCAAGCAGGAACTGATCCGGTTTGCCAGGAAAGAGATTGTTCCCAGAGTACAGGAACATGACCTCAAGGGTGAGTTTGACTTCGAATCATTCAGAAAACTCGGGGAGTTCGGAATTCTCGGCCTTCATTTCCCGGAAGAGCTGGGCGGGGGAGGAGCGGATGTAATTACAACCGTTCTTGCCGGAGAAGCGCTTGGAGAAGCCGGAGTTGACGGCGGACTTACCCTTGCATACGGCGCCCATACATTTCTTTGCGCCGATACAATCTTCCGCCACGGCACGGAAGCTCAGAAGCAAAAATTCATCCCGAAACTCTCAAGCGGAGAATGGATAGGCTGCATGGGTTTGACGGAGCCTAATGCCGGCTCGGATGTCGCCTCTATGACAACTACGGCGGAAAGGACGGGGGATAAGTACATATTAAACGGGAACAAGATGTTTATAACAAACGGCCCGGTAGCGGACGTTGCCGTTATATATGCCAAAACCCGTCCGGAACTTCAGCACGCCGGCATTTCCGCTTTTATAGTTGAAAAAGGGACAAAAGGTTTTTCAGCAGGCCCTCCGTTGATAAAAATGGGAGTAAGAACATCTCACACATCGGAACTCATTTTTCAGAATTGCGAAATCCCGGCGGAAAATCTTCTCGGAAAAGAAGGAGACGGTTTTCTCATGGCGATGCAGACTGTTGAGTGGGACCGCAGCGCGCTTCTCGCGCCATTTGTCGGATCTGCGACATACCTTCTTAAAAAATGCGCCCAGTATGCCAAGGGGCGCGTACAGTTCGGGAGACCTATCGGCCAGTTCCAGGCAATAAAGCATAAACTTGCCGACATCAGGATATTCGGAGAAGCCGCCCGATCTCTTGTTTACAGGATCGCCTGGTGCAAGGATCAGGGCCGTCCCCTGAATCACCTTGAAGCCGCAGTTGCCAAGCTTTATGTCGGAGACTGGAGCATGGCCCCGACATTCGACGCGGTACTTATACACGGCGGTTACGGCTATTGCCATGAATACGATGTTGAAAGAATTTTCCGTGACAGCAGGCTTGCTCCCATAGGCGGCGGAACTTCAGATATCCAGAAAATGATTATATCCAAATTAATAT
>CAZOEH010000549.1:0-2153 GCA_964578785.1 uncultured Desulfonema sp.
AAGCATGACCAGCCTTACACCCGGAAGAAGCCCATCATGAGAACAAGTAAAAGGAACTTGTCCGAATATTCAATGGGGAGATATCGGGGCGCTTGTTATTTTTTAGTACACTTTCACCATATGTGTCTCTGGTGCTGCATCCTTTTGGTCCCTGGCCGTAAAATAATGAACCGCAAGCACCGCTCCGCCCTGCAGGGCTGTTTCCACCTTCCAGTATCCCGGCCGGGCGCCGGTACGAATGTAGCTGTAGGTGCGCCAGCCCTCCTCGCGGCCGCCAACCATGGGCAGTTTTACGAATCCCCTGGTCAGCCAGCTGCGACTTATCTCATCCCACAACCACCAGCGCTGTTCCAGGTCAACCGTTACCCGGGTTGGGGCAAACACAGCGTTTAAGCTGTAAATCTTTTCTCCCTCTTGAAAATGAATGACATCCCGGCCAAACCCTAATGCCCGCCAGATGGATTGCTTTTCGGCTTCGCACTGATAGACACCGCCCTCATTTGTGAAATTCTTGCAGATATAGCTTTCTTTTAACACAAGTGGCACAGGCGGAATAAGCTGGAGCTGATATAAAACAACAAGCATGATAACCACTCCCAGGGCCGGCGATAACTGCCATAAATTCCTGCGATACAGCGCATTTTTTATGCCGGGAAGAATGGGTTCGCGCTGCCTGGCGTCTGCAAAGCGATTGGTAGCGTAGATCAGAGCCAGGCTGATAAGGCAGCTCAGGTAAAACCAGACGGCTTTGACGGAATGAACAATATGGGGGATAAGAAAATTGAAATACATAGTGCCGCAGGCGGCAAACAACGCCCAGGTTAAGGTGCGGCTCTGGTATTTTTTAGCGAGAAACTCGTTGGCAACCAGCAGAATAACAAGGCAGACCACCACGAAAAAGGTATAAAGCGAACCGGAACTCTTAAAATAAAAGACCACCAGAGCGCTGAACAGGCCTCCGAAAAAGAACTGGATAAGGAAGTTGAACCAGTTATTCCACTGGGGCTTTACTTCCCGCAACAGGAGAACAAAAATGAGGCCGGCCCCGAAATAATAGGTGGTGAGTATCAGAAGATCAAAAAAGGAGACTACCCGGCCCATTGTCACGGAATCCCAGGTAAAACCGCAAAAAAAAGCGAGAGCCGGCAGGAAACGCCGAATGGCGGTAAGCCGGGACTCAAACTGCTTAAACAGCGTGTTAAAGTTCATATATAATTTCCGGTTTATACGCGGATAAGGTCTGCAATTGATATCAGCGCTTATTGATTGGAACAAATTCGCACGAAGCGGGCCCGCAATAATCACCGACATATTCGGATTCAGGGCGATATAAAACCGCCATGGGAGCCGCCTCTGCGAACCGTTCTTCCAGAACATGGGCTACCCATCCGGAGATACGCGAAATGGCAAACAGAGGGGTGTAAAGGTCCACCGGTATTCCCATGGAATAGAACAGCGACGCGCTGTAGAAATCAACATTCACGAAAATATCAGTCCCTTTACGACGCCTGAAAGCTTCTTTGCCTTTGGCCTCCAGCACCTTCGATATTTCGTACCATCTGGTATCGCCGGCCAGCTCTCCCATGCGTTTCGACATTGGAGCTATAATATGCGCTCTCGGATCATCGGTCTTGTAAACCGCGTGTCCTAACCCCATGATTAATTTGCCTTCATCCAAAATCCGGTTCACATATGTTTCGACACGGTCAACACTGCCGATATCAAGCAGCATGCGCATCACGCGCACATTGGCGCCTCCGTGCAATTCGCCTGAAAGGGATCCGATTGCAGCGGCAACGGCTGCGTACATATGGGCGCGTGTGGATGCCACCTGGCGGGCCGCGAAGGTTGATGCGTTAAAGGAGTGTTCGGCGTGAAGCACCAGTCCCGCATCAAAAAAACGGACCACTTCCAAGTCAGGCTTTTTCCCGAACATCATGTAAAGAAAATTGGCCGCATGATCCAGCTCGGGATCGGGAGCCACCGGCTCCAGCCCGTTTCGGATACGCTCCCACGCCGCTACAACTGCAGGCAGTTTCGCAATTAACCGAATGCCCATGCGCAGCGCGGCTTCGCGGGTTTGATTGTTAACATCATCGTCATGGTGAGCAAGCATCGATGCGGACGCCTGTAAAATATCCATAGGCAGCGCT
>CAZOEH010000550.1:0-2150 GCA_964578785.1 uncultured Desulfonema sp.
GAAGTCGGAGGGATTTACTTTTCCTGCCGGCCGGGAGGAATATTGCTATCTCCATCCGGCAACATTCGATGAATATCTCGCCGCGCTGGGTGAAACAGAGGCACGAAACTACATTGCATCGGTTAAACAGGATTCCGTTATTCCTGAAGAGATACACAGAGTGATGATGAAAAAATTCCATTCATACCTTCTTGTCGGCGGTATGCCCGAAGCTGTAGCGAAATATGCCGAAACCAGGAATTTTATCGATGTTGATCCCGTATATGAATCAATACTTGTAGGTTTAAGAGATGATGTTTTCAAGTATGCAAGCTCCGCTAAAGCAAAATATATCCAGCACATTATAGAACACGCATCAAAATATGTCGGCCTTCAGGTTAAATATGAAAAATTCGGAGAATCGAATTTCCGCAGCAGAGAAATGAGTGAAGCATTTGACGTGCTGGAAAAAGCAATGATTATCAGTCGGGTATTCGCGTCATCATCAAAACAAATGCCCCTGATGAGCAATCTGAAGAAATCCTCAAAGCTCCTGCATCTCGATATCGGGCTGGTCAACTACCAGACAGGTATGCGGTCCGAAATTGCCGTTACGGATGATATCAACGCGGTATATCATGGGCAAATAAGCGAGCAGATTGTCGGACAGACATTGCTGGCGATGAACACCGGCAAAAATGTGAATCTGAATTACTGGTACCGGGAACAAAAAAGCGCGACTTCAGAAGTGGATTATCTGATAGTCATAAACAATAGGCTTATGCCGGTTGAGGTCAAATCCGGCAAGACCGGTACTTTGCGATCTCTGCATCTTTTCATGGATGAAAGCCGTTGTGATTTTGCCGTAAGGATTTACTCCGGAAGCATGACAACCGAAAGGATTATAACTGCCGGCAAAAAAAAGTTCACGCTTTTTTCCGTTCCATTCTATCTCTTATTCAGAATCCACGAGCTTTTATAGATTCTTTAACACTATCTTTTCCTGCTCACTTGAACCCCTGAACCCTCGATCTTTTGAATCCCATCCCTTCAACTTTTCGAAGACTTCATTATTGACGGAATCGTGAAAATATTATTTTCACGATAAGTATAAATACCGACGGCAAAGTAAAAAATTCAAGTTCAAGGCGTCGCAAATCTCGTGTGATGAGGCGTACATGTGGGTACGCCGCAATCACTATGGGATGAAGCGCAACGAAGAAATCGGACTTTTTACGAAGCCGTCGATATTCATTGACAAATCATGTGCCTTATGGTCTTTTGGAGCCGTTTTATAAGCAGTCCCATCAAAATTCCTATGCGTTCTTTTGACGCATTACATATACTGCTCATAACTTACTATTTTATCATACAAGGATACACGAGAAAGTATCCGTATAAGGCAGAAACCGAATAACCGACATCAATTAAGTTTAAATATTTAAAACGTTCAATAAAAACTTCCTTGACTCTTATTTGCCTGAAAAATATAATAAAAACAGAATGAAACCTGAAATTAAATTTGATGTAAAAAAGACTATCAAGTATTGGCTGGAAGGAGCTGAATACGATATTGAAGTTGCAGATACCATGTTTGAAGGAGGAAAATATCCTTATGCTCTTTTCATGGGTCATCTTGCGCTGGAGAAATTGTTAAAATCTCTGGTTGTGGAAGCAACCGGAAATCATGCCCCCTATACGCATTCATTACCGTTGCTCGCAGAAAAAACAAGCCTGAATATCCCGAAAAAGACAAAGAAAGATTTGGCAAGGTTCATGGAATTTCATTTTGAAGCAAGATACCCAAATGATCAGATGAAATTTTATAAAAAGTGCTCCAAAGCTTTTGCATCACGGAATCTGAGGAAGATCAAAGAGGTGTTCGAATGGTTGAAAAAGCAATAAGCCGGACAATAAATATCTTTGTCAAGGAACTGAAAAAGAACAAAATCGAGGTATCCAAGATCGTTCTTTTCGGCTCGCATGCCTCTGGCCGTGCGCATGAATACAGCGATATAGACGTTGCTGTTGTATCTCCGGATTTTGGAAAAAATCGCTACAGGGAAGGCGCGAAACTATTTGAAATTGCCAGCACGGTTGATTCGCGGATTGAACCCGTTCCGGTTTCACTGGAATCATATAAAAATGACACCTGGATTCCGATCATTTAC
>CAZOEH010000551.1:0-2150 GCA_964578785.1 uncultured Desulfonema sp.
GTTCTTGTTGAAAAAAGCGCCGGAATCGGGAGCGGATTTGATGACTCCGCTTATATAAAAGCTGGAGCGCAGATTGTTAAAACTCCCCGCGAAATATTTGACAGGGCTGAAATGGTTATGCATGTAAAAGAGCCGATGCCGCCGGAGTATGGACTGATAAGAAAAAATCAGATTGTATTTACTTACCTTCATCTTGCCGCGGCCGAGGAGTTGACGAAAGCTCTTATAAAAAGAAAATCGGTGAATATCGCTTATGAAACAATTCAGAAACCGGATGGTTCTCTTCCGTTACTGACTCCTATGAGTGAAGTGGCAGGCAGGATGGCGATTCAGCAGGGCGCAAAATATCTTGAGATGTCCCAGGGCGGCCAGGGAGTTCTTCTGGGCGGAGTTCCCGGAGTTGATCCCGGAACGGTGCTTGTAATCGGAGGTGGAATTGTAGGAACCAATGCCGCCAAGATGGCCTGCGGTTTGGGCGCAAAGGTTTATCTGCTTGACAGCAATCTGGATCGTCTTCGTTACCTGAGCGACGTCATGCCTAGAAATTGTTTTCTTCTTATGTCAACGCCCGCTACTATCCGGAATCTTATAAAAGAAGCTGACGTGGTGGTCGGAGCTGTTCTCATCCCGGGCGCAAAAGCTCCCAAACTTGTGACGCGGGAAATGTTAAAAAACATGAAAAAAGGCTCTGTTCTTGTTGATGTCGCCATTGACCAGGGAGGCTGTTTTGAAACATCCAAACCGACGACGCATAAAGACCCCATTTACATTGTGGACGGTGTTGTCCATTACTGTGTCGCAAACATGCCGGGCGCGGTTGCCAAAACATCGACACTTGCTTTAACGAATGCGACACTGCCGTATGCCGTTGAGATAGCAAATAAAGGGTGGAAAAGAGCTTTTAAAGAAAACAATGAGATAAAGCTGGGCGCAAATGTTGTTCAGGGAAAGGTAACCTGCAAGGGTGTTGCAGATGAATTCTGCCTGGAATATTGCAAGCTCTAGAACATATGAAACTCACCTGAAAAAAACGAAAAGGTGATATTTATTGCGAGGATATTTTGGCGGATGACCTTCTCCGGGCGGAGATCGATCTTAAAGCTATTGCCCATAATATACGTGAACTGAGACGAATTACTGATCCCAACTCGCGCCTTATGGCCGTGGTAAAGGCAAACGGATACGGGCATGGTTCCGTGAAAGTTGCGCGCTGTGCTCTTGATAACGGCGCCGAACTTCTTGGTGTTGCCCGTATAGATGAGGCCGTCAAGTTAAGAAATGAGGGCATTGGTGCGCCTGTTCTGATTTTCGGATACACTCCCCCGTCTTTTTATGAAGAGATATTGAAGTTTGATCTTACCCAGACCGTTTATTCCCTTCAGACAGCGGAAGCCCTCTCTTCTTTTGCGCTATCGCACAAGAGTAAAATCAGGATTCATATAAAGATAGACACAGGAATGGGAAGGCTTGGAATTTTGCCGGATTCGGAATCCGCCTTACGCGAAGTCGAATCGATTGTCCGGCTTTCAGGCTTGAGCGCGGAAGGTATATTTACCCATTTTTCAATGGCGGACAGTTCAGACAAATCTTATTCCATCAGACAATTCGAAATATTTATGAATTTTATCGGCGGCCTTAAAAGAAGAGGGATTGATTTTTGCGTCAGACATGCGGCAAACAGTGCGGGAATAATAGATATGCCCGAAACACATCTTGATATGGTCCGGGCAGGTATAGCGATGTATGGTCTCTATCCGTCCGATGAAACCATGAACTATAAAGCGGCGCTTTTACCCGCAATGTCTCTTAAATCCATGATCATTCATCTGAAAGATGTTCCTGCCGGTTTTAAAGTCAGTTACGGAGCAACATATGAAACAGCAAAACCGACCACCATTGCAACGGTTCCGGTAGGATATGCGGACGGATACAGCCGGCTTCTTTCCTCCCGCGGATGCATGCTTGTCGACGGTAAAAGAGCGCCGATAACAGGTCGTGTATGCATGGATCTTACAATGCTTGATGTCGGGAATATCGGCGGGGTAAAACAGGGTGATGAGGTGGTAATTTTAGGAAAGCAGAAAGACTCCGAGATTAAAGCGGATGAAATTGCATCTCTGCTTGGAACCATAAATTATGAGGTTGTTTCA
>CAZOEH010000552.1:0-2146 GCA_964578785.1 uncultured Desulfonema sp.
TGATATGAAAGGGGGGTTGATTGCTTCCACTCCGATATCCTGTTCAGCCATTTTTCTCTTCTTTGCCGCAAGTCGCCCAATTTATTCTGATCAAGCATTTGGTTGAGCTGATCGAGTGTAATCCTGCAATCGCCTACCACCGGAACCGAGACGGAGATTGTTTTTCGTATCGATGTCGGGTCGATATCGATATGAATAATTTTTGCGTTTGGCGCGAATGAATCGGTCCTGCCTGTAACTCTGTCGTCAAACCGGACGCCGATAGCGATAAGAAGGTCGCAGGCGCCCACCGACATGTTCGCCTGGTAGGTGCCGTGCATTCCTATCATCCCGAGCCACAACGGATCTGATGCCGGGAAAGCTCCGAGTCCCATCAGCGAAGTCGTTACAGGGATCATCGCTTTTCTCGCGAGTTCGGTCAGTTCCTTTGCGCCTTTTGAAAGAACCACTCCTCCGCCGGCAAAAATCACAGGGCTTTCGCTTTCGGCTATAAGGCCTATTATTTTCTGAAGTTGCTTCTGGTTCGGGTTATATGTCGGCCTGTATGATTTTAAATTAACCTCTTCCGGCATTCTGAAAGGAACTTTCACTTTTGTGATGTCTTTCGGGATATCGACGAGCACGGGACCGGGACGGCCGGACCTTGCAAGATAGAAAGCCTCTTTCAGGGTTCCCGCAAGCTCTTCAGCGGTTTTTACGAGGTAATTGTGCTTGGTGCACGGTCTTGTAATACCCACTATATCGACTTCCTGGAAAGCGTCGTTGCCGATAAGGTGCGTAGGAACCTGACCGGTAAGTATCACCACCGGTATCGAATCCATGAAGGCCGATGCTATTCCGGTGACCGTATTGGTTGCGCCGGGGCCTGAAGTTACAAGGCATACGCCTGTCTTGCCTTTTGCCCTCGCATATCCGTCTGCGGCATGAACGGCTCCCTGTTCGTGGCGGACAAGGATGTGCCTTATATCGGTCCTTGATAGCTCGTCATATATGTCAATAACTGCGCCGCCGGGATATCCGAAGATTGTATCGACTCCTTCATCTTTCAATATCTCCATAAGGATCTGGGCGCCTGTCAGCATTCTTTCTTCATTATTATCTTTCATATATTCCTCTGCTTCGTTTGCCGATTACTCAACCTTTTTTACGGGATCGTTTTTGATTGGTATTTTTTCCAAAAAAAAACCGTTATCAGCTTTCTGGGCTGATAACGGTTTTTATATTTTATTAGGTTAAAATCTAATCCATTACCAACCCGTTTCCTCCAAAGGGAATAATTATCCCGACTAGGAGGAGGATAATAATGACGACGAGGTTGTTAATGGATAAATTTTTCATTTAAAAATGTTCAATCCTTAATTTTGACCTTTTAATAACAACCATACATATCTGTGTCAAGATAAAAATTTATAAAAATTTATTCCATTGCCGTCTTGATTTAGTTTTTACAGTATCAGGCAGTCGGCGACCAGTTCCCAGAGGTATTTGACCGTAAGATTATCCATGCCGTATTCTTTTTTGATGCTGTTGAGCTGTCCGTGACAGCTATGACAGGGGAGAATCACCATTTCAGCTCCTGTTGCCTTTATCTGCTCCATTTTCTTTTTACCGTAAAGGATTCGTTCGGTATTGTACCCGGTCGTTAGTGTGCCGCCTCCGCCCCCGCAGCACAACTGGTTCTCTTTCGCCGGATAAAGATCAACCCAGTTTTCCAGACACTGGTCAAGTATCCATCTCGGTTCGTCAAAAAATCCGTGACCGAATATCTTTTCAGCTTTTCTGCCGTAATTGCAGGGATCATGATATGTGGCGGTAACCTTAAATCTTGACCTGTCAAGCCTGATCCTTCCCTCCTTTATGTATTTTATAAGAAGATCAAAGACGGTATATGTTCCGATATTTTTCAGTTCTTTAGGGTACCATTTTTCCAGACCAGACCTGGTCGCAAGATAGGCATGCCCTCACTCCGGCCAGAGAAGATTTTTTATTTCAAGCCTGGTCATCTGCTCCACGATTCTTCCGGCCATCGTTTTAACAGCTTCATCATCTCCGGTGAAAAGCCCCCAGCTTGTCCCCTCCCAGTTTTCGGATGTTATTGTCCAGTCCTCTTTTGCGGCATGAAATATTTTCCACCAGTATTTCAAAT
>CAZOEH010000553.1:0-2139 GCA_964578785.1 uncultured Desulfonema sp.
CCGAATGTTATGTATTCAAAAAGGCAAAAAGCCAAGTTGTATTGTTCTTTCATATCAAACCTGCCAGCTTCGTAAAAAGTCAGAAACCCCGTCACTCCCGTGAAAACGGGAGTCCAGAACCAATTGAAGAGACTGGATAGCGCTCACGCTTCACTAAGTGCCCCGCTTTCGCGGGAATGACATAAAAGAGAAAATATAGACTTTTACGGTATCATTAAAGTTGTTACAGTGGCAAAAACTTCATCCACGGTTATATCTTTCATGCACCTTGGATCGCCGCATTCTTTTTTTAAGCACGGGCTGCAATCAATGCCGCTTCTTATTACCCTGTGGCCGGTTCCGTATGGACCGGTGCGCAATGGGGCTGTCGGTCCGAAAAGGGCCACAACCCTGCACCCCATTGCAGCTGCAATATGCATAGGGCCCGTATCGGTGCATACAAGAACTGAACATCTTGAATAGAGATACGCGAGCTCCTTCAGGCTCGTCCGGCCCGCAAGATTTACCGGCCGGGATGCATTACCCGGCTGTTCCATCATCTTTATCATTTCGTCAATTACCGGCCGGTCCTGACCGCTTCCTGTAAATATCACACGGCAGTTAAGCTCCCTGATGAGCCTTAAAGCAAGTTCTGAAAATTTATCCGCCTCCCAGAGCTTTGTTTTCCACTTGGCCATCGGATTGATAGCAATCAGGTTATTTGTTATTGTACCCGGCCCGAGCAGTTCATTTGCCAGCTTCATATCAGACTCAAAGAGAGGAATTTCGCCTTTGAACTTGATTGCATTACAACCGAGATATGCCGCGACATTCAGATAACGGTCAATCGCATGCTGCTCATAATTAACAGGAACGGGTGGCTCTTTTAAGAAAAAAGAGGCTCCTTCTCTTCCTCCGCTCATGCCGATTTTCCTCTTTCCCCTTGAAAGGGCGGTTAAAAAACCGCTCCTGAAAAGACCCTGGAGGTCGATAACGATATCGTATGAAGATCTTTTGAGTTCTTTATAAAAACCGGCGGCTTCCGAATATACCTTCGCAAATTTCAATGGATTGAGAATCTCTTTCTCCCATGACTTTCTTTTTGAAATGATAACGCGGTTTATTGCGGGATGCCCCGAAATTACCTGTGAAGCCTCTTCTTCGACCAGCCAGTCTATTTTTGAATCGGGGTAGCTGTTTTTCATCACTTCAAGAAAAGGAAGCGTATGAACAACGTCGCCTATCGAGCTTAATTTTATTATTAATATGTTTTTAAAGTTTGTCATTTATCCGGTTCGTTTCGATTTTGTAAAACTTTTCCATCTCGTTCCATACCTCTTCAACTTCAATTGAAAGCATGCATTTAAAATCGGTCGGGCATTCCGGTTTAAGGCAGGGAGAACAATCTATGTCGTGTTTTATTAACCTTGTTTTTGCTCCGCGGGGACCTGTCGCCACATGATCGGTCGAACCGAAAATCGCAAGGGTCGGAACTCCAAGAGCAGCGGCAACATGCATTAGCCCCGAATCGTTTGTTACGAACAGATTGCACCTGCCGATAATTCCCATGGCTTCGCCGAGAGAGGTTTTTCCGCAGAAATCAACCGGTTTATTACGCATAAGAAGGGTCATTGATGTTCCGATCTCTTTCTTTTTTCTACTCCCCATTATAATTACTTTTGCTTTCCACATATCGGCTGCCCGGTCTCCGATTTTTGCAAAGCGCTCAGCCGGCCAACGCTTTGCGTTTCCGAAAATGGCTCCGGGGCCAAGCCCAAGCAAAAAATCATTTCCGCTTATGCCGTTTAACTTTAAGAGATCATCTGCCCTGATGGAATCCTTTTTTGCTATATGAAGAACCGGGTTCCGGCTTTCGGCCTTCAGGCCGGCGGCCTTTAAAATCGACAGGTAATATTCGACCTGGTGAACCGAAAAAATTTCATTTGTTCTTTTTATCGCGTGGGTCAGTAAAAATCCGCGGCCATCCGAATCAAATCCGAGCCTTGATTTGACCCTGCCGAGATACACAATAAGCGCCGCTTCAAATGCATTCTGGAAAAGAATTGCAAGATCATATCTGTTTGTACGGATCGCACGAACAATACGGAGGCTTTCAGAGAGATTTTTTATCAATGTCTCATGTTTCCGGTAGATGATAAG
>CAZOEH010000554.1:0-2134 GCA_964578785.1 uncultured Desulfonema sp.
AGACCATCATATCTTCCTTCTCCTCGCCCATTTTTCTGAGTTTGAGCCTTATATCGACAAGCCTCTCATAAAGAACTTTTTCTCCAAGACTTTCCCATCCTTCGGGATATTCATAAGCTCTTATAAGATAGACATCTCTTTTGGGAATCCCGGCGGGCGGCTTCTTGGGAACTCTTATGGTGAGTCTGTATTTTGTCATGAATCCTATATCCATCATAAAAGCATCGAGCCTCTTTAACCCGCTTTCACTGAATATCCCGGAGAGAATAGGAGCATCCTTCATATTTTCAAAAGGCCCTCCAAGATCGCGCAGAAAAAGCCCGACTCCGGAGCCGTCATGCCCTTCCTTCATAACATCCAGCGCTTCGATCGCCCTCATGGGAGATAAGGGGTCTTCGCTGGTTATTGCAAACAAGCGACACATTAAAAATACTCCTTTAACTGCAAAACAATTTGATATTATTAATCAATACGCCGAACAGGAGTTATCCCTGCCTCATGGCGCAGATATAGATTATATACATGTCAATTAAATTAGCAATACCTGTGCCAGAAAAAAAGTAAAAAGGATTCAGAGATTCAAAGGTTCAGATGTAATAATATTATTTCAACCTGAATCCTTGTATTTTTAAATAGTTGAATTATGGTTTATATTAAACGGTGAGCTGCCAAATACTCTGATTTCCCGGAAGAACGCGCTCTGCCTGCCCTGTATCTATTTAAGAACTATACATAAATGTTAAAAGGTATGTTTTGTTATTACAGTTTTGTAACCATTTTTATTTATATGGTTCTATATAAAGAAACAGGGTTCAAGGATTCGAGGGGGTTCCTAATCCCGGCCCCCTTTAAAATTATTATATTAGGAGATCTGTATGCCTGGAAATATTTCACGAAGATCCTTTTTAAAAGGCGGTATTGCCGCGTGTGCAGCTGCGGCATCCGGTATCCCGGTTTCGGCATCCGGAGCCGATAAGGATAAACAGATAGCGACACTTCTTGATATAGGAAAATGCATCGGGTGCGGAGCATGTGTAGAAGCATGCAGCGAGGTAAACGCGGCAAAATACCCGGAACCGAAAAAACCGTTTCCTAAAATGTACCCGGACAGGGCAAAGCCGGAAGACTGGTCCGAAAAAAGAGATGTCAATGACCGCCTGACCCCCTACAACTGGCTCTTTATTCAGAGCGCCGATGTAACGGTGAATGGGGAAGAAAAAACGATTACCATTCCAAGAAGATGCATGCACTGCGCAAATCCGCCATGCGTGAAACTGTGCCCCTGGGGTTCGGCAAAGCAGCTTGAAAACGGCATATCCCGCATAGATCCTGACCTTTGCCTCGGCGGCGCAAAATGTAAAGAGGTCTGCCCCTGGGAAATCCCCCAGCGTCAGACCGGAATAGGGCTTTATCTTGATATTCTCCCGGCCTTTGCGGGAAACGGCGTGATGTACAAGTGTGACCGGTGCTACAACCGCATTGCCGAAGGCAAGCTTCCGGCATGCATCGAGGTATGCCCTGAGAAAGTTCAAGAGATAGGGCCGAGGGATGAAATCATAAAAAAAGCTCGTGCGCTTGCAAAAGAGACGAACGGTTACATATACGGTGAAAATGAAAACGGCGGAACAAATACAATTTACGTATCCCCGGTTCCGTTTGATGTTTTGAACAAGGCAATTGAAACAGGCAAGGGGAAACCTCATCTTAAGGCCGTATCCGATTCCATGGAGAAGGCGAACAATCTGGTTGCCGCAATGGCGATAGCGCCCATAGCAGGCATAGCAGCCGCCATCGGGACATTTTATAAACATTCCAGAAAAGATAATGAGAGAAAAACAGATGAAGAGAAATAGAAGTGTCTATTACCTGTATCTTTTGACAATTTTATTCATCACCTTATCCGGTTTCGGACAGATGCCCATTTTCAAAAGATATTACATAGCAGATATACCCGGACTTGGATGGCTCGCCAGATTTTATGTAACACATTACGTTCATTATATAAGTGCGGCGCTCATTATCGGGATAACGTCATACTCGGCAGCCGGTCATCTGCTGCGCTCAGGGAAAAAATTGAAACTGACTTTTACGGGATATTTAAGATCGGCTCTGATAGCCGGATTGATAGCCACCG
>CAZOEH010000555.1:0-2128 GCA_964578785.1 uncultured Desulfonema sp.
GACCCAGGATATCGGCAAGGCCAGCCTTATTTACTTCACGCGAGATGGTCTTTGCAGCGATGGTTAGGTCCCAGAGGAGACCTGTAAAATCCCCCGTCGCCTTGGGGAATTGTCTCTCCTGTTCTACAATGTGTCTTTGTATGGTAACGACTTTACTTTTTGGCATATTACTTATACCTTTGAAATATTAACTAAAACTAGAATATGGTTTAATTATTTTACAATCTTAAATACCAAAGTCAACGATTATCCGCTGTAAACAATCTGTGGTATAAGTGGGGTGGAGAAGGGTTTGGAGAATTCTTCCCTTAAACCTGCGCGTATGATGGCAGCAGAATATTTATTGCCAGAGTATTAGATTCTTTTAGTATAGATGAGAGTTAAAAGTATAAATCGAATAATGCTTTTATCGAATCACATCATGCACCTGATCAAGTAATACCATGGAGTAACTCACTTTCAGTAATTTATTCTTTCATATTTTTATGTTGCCATAATACATTTACTTCTATATACCTACAACATGAATTTTACAAATAGCCGTAAAATAATACCCCATTGGGGCGGCCTAAATCCATGTTAGATGCCGCAGAGGAGTGTGAGCCGATTTCATGCCAGAAGTGGGGTGGGAGCTTCTTGAAAAGCGGCTTGCCGCTCGATCACCTGACACTCTTGGCACTGAAGTCGATCGGCTGAACGTGCGAGATCCATTACGGGTATCGCCGACTCAACCGCGAGGGGGAACGGAAGTGGTTTGAGCACGACGTTGTCGCCTACAGTCCGGAGCCGGAGACCAGAGAACTCGAACTCTTGGTGGAGTGCAAGTGACACGACGAGAGCCGCTTCTGGTTCTATCAGCTTTGTGAGACCGAGGACCACCTAGCACGGTGAACCTCTACGTTGATTCATCGGTGCTTCACTCTGCGCCTTACGAGGTCCTCGCGAAGGCCGATGCTGAGATCCTCCTTCCGCCCGCCCCCAAGTGTGTCTGGGGTGTCACCGTCTCACGTGACGGCACCCGTCAACGCAGTTGAGGAGGCCACAAATCAACTAGGTTTTGGGTTTGTACCCTTTTGCCTTGAAGGTTTCTATGGCTTGCCGTCTCTGTGCTCCCCTTCATCGTTACGAGTGCGCGCCTCTTTCGGCTTCGTCCGGACATCCGTAACCTCGACAAGGTTCGCGCGTCCGGGGCGACATAGGAAGTGGACGACGAGGGCGGTTGGCTGTGGTACTACCACGCGCCGAACGGGGATCTCCTGAGCCATAACATGACCGAGATCGAGGCGTACAAGAAGCGCAATCGCTATGCGCAGCGGAAGCCCGTGGCTCAGCGGCAGCTTGAGCTTTGGTCGTTCACGGATTGGGCGCCGTGACCACCATTGATGCCCTCGCTGGCGCGGTTGGCGCATTCTACCGGCAGTTCTTCTCCCTGCCAAAGGACTTTTCCGGGGATCGGCTCATAGCGCAGATCTGGAAGGAACGAAAAAGGCGTCGCGCCAAGGCGAGTGACAAATGAGGACATGATGAGGAACACCTCCCATATTTCTTGACATTAAAGGGGAGTAATCGTGGGGGTCCCCCCATCTTTCACTTGGATAAATTTTCTTCACTTGTTTCCATGATTCTCAAAAGACTTTTGTCCCTTTTTTGTGTTTCTCGTAATCGTTTCCTTCCCTGACTCACGGTACTATAAGCAACTCCCATCCTCGCCCCTAAATTTTACAATTAAACACAGATTAACAAGAGGCATGATGATCAAACCTGCATTATTCAATAACCAACTGCTTCCTTAACACTTTAAGCTCTTTCTAAAATATTTTATCTCTTTTCATATTGGTTTCTACATCTTAACGCCCCACTTACCGTTGACCCTTTTACCCTGAAATATCTCTCAATTGTTTAAGTTCTTTTGCTGATTTTATATCACCGAGCAATTGTTTTCACAAATCTTTATTTCTAAAACCATTAATAGTATGAGACCCGTCTAAAACGGATTCAAATACTTTGGTTGCTTCCGGGGATAACGGATTAAATCCGGAATGCCGATTCTGTCCGTCCTGGACAGGTTGAACAAGTTGCTCCAGCTCTCTTACACAATCGTTCAGTGGTGCGACAGCATATAATGCCC
>CAZOEH010000556.1:0-2118 GCA_964578785.1 uncultured Desulfonema sp.
CAATAGACCCTGAAACCGGCAAATTGGTGAGCGGCACTATAGAGGAGCAAACCGAACAGGTATTTAACAACATCGAGGCTGTGTTAAAAGGCGTAGGATTGGGATTAACCGATGTCGCCCGTTCCAGTGTGTATCTCACAGATATGAGCACATTCCCTAATATGAACGCAATTTACGCGAAAAGGTTTGGCGGCCATAGACCGGCCCGGGAAACCATCGGAGTCAGCGCTCTTGCGATAGGGGCGGCAGTTGAGATAACGGTTATTGCCCATAAAAGAAAATAATAAAAGGCTGACAGGGGGTTGGAATATTGTCAATACCTGGAATCGGCGTAATCCACCCAGCCGCCGGCTGAAACCAGCGCCCTGTCAAAGGCCGAAATTCCGAATTCCACGGATTCTCTGACGTCTCCTGACTTAAGGATGAAAGAACTTTTGTCGAAAAGAGTTTCTATTTCCGTTTCGCGTTTTGAAAAGACCGAAAAAATCCTGTTTATGATTTCAGGGGAAAGCTCAACTGCCATCATGCCGCAGTTGAACATGTTCCTTTTAAAGATCCTCGCAAAACCCGGAGCGATGACAAGATTGATGCCGTTTACTTCAAGCGCCCACGGAGCATGCTCCCTCGATGATCCGCAACCGAAATTGTCTCTTGTTATGATGACGCTTTTTCCCTTTATATCCTTTTTATAGTCAAAGCCTTCAAGGCTGATGTCTTCAAGGAGATAGGGCTTTAAAGCCTGCCTTGTGTTTTCGGTAAGATATTTGGCGGGGATTATTTCATCCGTGTTGATATCCGTCCTGTCCAGAAAAAGTACTTTTCCGCTGAAATTTTTCATATTATTCATCTGCCGTCGTATAATTTTGAATTTGTTATATGGCCTGCAATTGCGGTTGCCGCGGCAGTGGCCGGGCTCATCAGATGCACCATTCCGCCTTTTCCCATCCGCCCCATGAAATTCCGGTTTGTGGTGGAGGCGCAGGTTTCACCTTCCGCGAGGACCCCGTTGCTCATTCCTAGGCAGGCTCCGCAGGTCGGATTTGTTACGCAAAATCCCGCGTCAAGAAAAACGGTTATGAGCCCTTCATCAAGAGCCTGACGATAAATTTCAGTAGTTGCCGGAGAGACTATCCCGCGAAGGGAACCGCTTATCCTGTTGCCTCTTAATATCTGTGCCGCGATTCTCAAATCCTCTATTCTTCCGTTTGTGCATGAACCTATGTAGACCTGGTCTATTTTTGTGCCTTCCATCTCTTTTACGGGTTTGACGTTATCCGGCCTGTATCCGAATGTCGCCACAGGTTCAAGGCTTGAAATATCATGTTCAATTATGCCTGCATAAGAAGCATCGGGATCGGAAGAGAATCTTACGAATGCTTCAAGGGCCTTCTCTTTTGTTTTATACTCGTCCCGGATAAAGTTCCACAGGTATTCCACGGTCGTCATGTCCGGAGCGCATATTCCGCATGTCGCGCCAGCTTCTATAGCCATGTTGCAGATGGTCATTCTCGCGTCCATGCTCATCGATTCCACGACAGGGCCGGCAAATTCAATGACCTTGTCTGTCGCTCCGTTTACTCCCAGGAGGCCTATTACAGACAGAATTATATCTTTTGCAAAGACTCCTTCCGGCTTTTTGCCGGTTATATTTATCCTGATGGTTTCAGGATAACGAAGCGCGCATACGCCTTTTAATATGCCTACTTCAAGGTCGGTCGTTCCGACTCCTGCGGCGAAAGCCCCGAAAGCTCCGTATGTGCAGGTGTGCGAATCGCCCATTATTATTGTAAACCCGGGCCTTGCGAAGCCTTTCTCAGGGAAAATGGCGTGACAGACGCCGTTTCTGCCTATATCGAAAAAATCCTTTATATTGTGGCGCCTTGTCCATTCCCTTAATATTTTGCCCTGTGCGGCTGTTTTGGAATCCTTGGCGGGAGTGACGTGATCGATTACCGCCTTGATCTTTGATGCGTCGAAAACCCGGTCTTTGCCCCGGCTGATAAGGTCGTTTATGGCGATAGGAGTTGTAATCTCATGGCAGAAAACCGCATCAAGCCTTATTACATAAATATCATCACAAGGATTATCTACGATATGCGATTCAAAAATTTTTTCAGC
>CAZOEH010000557.1:0-2111 GCA_964578785.1 uncultured Desulfonema sp.
TTTCGTCTCTTTAGAGTAGAGATAACTCAATGCCCGCTTCAGCAGTTCCGGCGGGTAGCCGGAAACGATCTTTCGGCACCGCTCGGGAAGGTCGGATTTTTCGAAATCTCGAAGGATATCTGTGCGGCGGATAGTCGGACAGAACCGGCGATCGCCGGGCAAGTTATTGTTGATTCGCTGACGACGAACCTGCCGGGATGGGGTGACCGTATAGTATTCATCGGGATCAAGCAAATCGATGTAGTTTCCACTCTTCAAATCATCAATCCGGAGAATCGTTCCGGTAAGAAGCTCATAAAGAAACCACAACCGCCGCGCATACTTGCCGATAGGTTTGGACCGGACATAACTCAGAAAATCTTCCGGCGCGACTGCCTGAAACAGGCTGGCAAGTATCGCGAGATTCACGCCGTCATACTTGAGTGCGAATTCGAGATGATCACCCAGCGTGTTCCCCGGCCAGTACTTAGGCGGATAGACCTCCTCGGTAACATTTCCGGTCGAGTCGATCCGGTGGATTCCACTGGTTGTGACAAGGGATCTGTGCCGGTTCGGGACGACATCCAGGCTATATTGATCAATCAGAGCCGCATATCCTGCCGCTCTGAGCATTGCCCTTTCCTGATCGTTTTCAGCCATGGCATTCTCCATAAAAACGGTTACAATGCGAGAATTATAATTATATTTAACATGAAGTCAAGAAATATGCTTACAACAGCCGATCATTTCGCACACTTACCGAACAGGAAAAAAACAGTTACGAGCCCGGAAAATATATTATTATGCGGATTGCAGGGATGAATCTTCAAAATATGGATAAAACAGGCAAAACTTTATTAAAATTAAGAAGTGTGATAAAGAAAAAAATATCTTTTCAATCTGCCATATTCAATTAAATTGATACCATCGCATAAAAAAGAGAAGCTACTAAATATATAATGTTAGATTTCAGAGGAGGCTAAAATGGCTAACATGAAAGAGAATGGAGCGGCATTGGCGGTGTTGATTGACGCAGATAATGCAAATCCTGCGATTGTTGAAGGGCTTTTAGCAGAAATTGCAAAGCATGGGGTTGCCAGTGTTAAGCGGATTTACGGCGACTGGACAAACACTAAGCTGAGCCAGTGGAAAACCGCCCTGCTGGAGTACTCCATTCAACCCATCCAGCAATTTGCATATACTACAGGCAAAAATGCAACCGACAGCGCCATGATTATCGATGCAATGGATTTGTTATATTCGGGAACTTTTGACGGGTTCTGCATAGTATCCAGTGACAGCGATTTCACCCGACTGGCTTCACGCATGAGAGAGTCAGGTAAGATTGTCTACGGTTTTGGGGAACAAAAAACACCACGGCCCTTTGTCACCGCTTGCGATAGATTCATATATACCGAGGTTTTTTCTGCTTCTTCTACAACTGAGCAGTCGGTGAAGAAAAAACCGGCCAAGGAATTACGACAAGATACAAAACTTCTCAACTTATTCAAATCTGCCATTGAAGCAGCGTCTGATGAAAACGGATGGGCGAATTTAGGCCCCGTAGGCTCCAACATAACCAAGCAGGCGCCTGACTTTGATCCAAGAAACTACGGATACACGAAGCTCAGTGATTTAGTAACTGCGATGGACTACTTCAAAACTGAGCGGAGAGAAAATGTGGTTTTTATCAAGAATGAACGGTCAAAATAGTATATGCAATCTGACAACTCGTTGGTGAGCCTACCGGCATAAACTCCGGCTGCTGCTACTCGGACGTTAAATGTATTAGGAGCTATTAAATGCCTCATTGCATTATTGAATATTCAAATGAAATCGGGAAATCAGTAGAACCGGCTCAATTGATAAATGCTGTTTATCAGGGCGCTTTAAAATCGGGCTTGTTTAAAGATGAGGATATTAAAACCAGGTCTATCGCATTTGACAGCTATCAAGCAGGTTCTATCAAGAAAGCGTTTGTCCACGTTACTGTAAGAATTCTATCCGGACGCAATATAGAGCAGAAGAAAACATTATCGAACTTGGTATTATCACAGCTTAAAACGATTGATTTTCAGTCAACTTTGGTAACTGTTGAGGTTGTCGAAATTGAGAAAGAATCATATGCCAGG
>CAZOEH010000558.1:0-2087 GCA_964578785.1 uncultured Desulfonema sp.
AGCTCATTAAGTGAGCATATTTAGACTTTTTACAAAACTCTCATCTTTCCCCGGTATTATTTTCTGGGATGAGCCTTGTCATATGTTTCCATCAGCCTGTCTACGCTTACATGTGTGTACTTCTGGGTAGTAGATAGGCTCTTGTGTCCCAGAAGCTCCTGAACAACCCGCAGGTCGGCGCCCGCATCCAGCATATGCGTTGCAAACGAGTGCCGGAGGGCATGCGGCGAAACAGGAACCGAAATGGAAAACTCCCTCACGAAATTTTCAAGTATCCGGGCAACGGATCTCGTGGTAAGTCGCCCCTTATTCTTATTCAAAAAAAGCGGGCCGTTTTCATTCAATGTTCCGTTCTCGATCCTTAACTCATCCATGTAGGCCCTTATCGCGTCCATAGCCTTCCTGCCTATCGGGACGATCCGTTCCTTGCTCCCTTTTCCAAAAACCTTTATCACACTCTGGCCGAAATCTATGCCCGAAACATTGAGGCCGGAAAGCTCGGATACCCTTATTCCGGTTGAATACATTGTCTCGAAAATAGCCCTGTTCCTCAGGCCGGGCAATGTGTCCGCCTTTATCGAGTCAAGCAGCCTGAACATCTCATCAACAGTAAGATATGCAGGTATGTTTTGATCCTGTTTCGGAGTCAATATCAAATCAGCCGGGCTGTTCTGAATAATTCCGCGCCTTACAAGATATCGGAAGAATGAACGGAGCGCCGACAGTTTCCGGGCAATCGATTTCTTTTTGTTCCTCTTGTGGAGAAATCCGAGATAACCCCTTATCATCAGATGATCCGCATCTTCCACCCTGAAAATGTGTTTATCCTCCTCTTTCCCGTCCGGTGCGGTGCTCTCTGCTGCAAACAGGGCGAATTCGGCAAGATCATTCCTGTAGGCGCGGCAGGTATTCACCGAATACCCTTTTTCGGAAGCAAGGGTTTCGATAAAAGAGACTATCATTTCATCAATAGGATGCTTTTCCATCATGAACCATCAAAATCAATCAATGCCTCAAGCTCATTCCAGCTGGCCACTTCGACAAAAGGGTGTTCCATCCTGTTCCATGGCTGTCTGAACAGGACGGGCGTCACACCTTTCTCCTTTATTGCAAAACATGTTTCCAGCCTGTCTTCCACGAAATATGATATGTTTTTTCCGATCAGCACATCCGCCTTTGCTTCGAAGGAGCCGGTTGTTATCACTTCCACAGAAGCCGGATCAAGACGCAGGGTTTCCGATATCCAGTCGTGTATCAGCCCGGGATAAGGCCTCGCGGTAACGAACAAAAGCCGTTCATGCTTCCCCAGCCTGCTGAGCACACGCGCAGAACCTTCAATCGGTTTTAGCGGCGCACGGTGTTTTCCGTCGAGTATCCTTACTATTATATCGCTTATAATTTCAGGTTTAATGTCGATACATTCTTCGATATAATAACATTTAATATCTTCATATTTTATGTTATTTATCTTGTATTCATCCCGCGCGATATCGATAAATAAGGACATGGTGTCCGCAAAAACGCCGTCTATATCAAAAGCCAGTGAAACCGGATCGATCATAATTATACCGTCTAACCGTACTGTTATCTTCTTGATTTCTTCTTAAGTTTTGTAATCCGGCTTCTGTAAATCTGCGCCATCTTAGCGTTATCCGCCTCAAGAGCCGCTACTCTTTTTGACTTTACCGCTTTTATCTTCAGCTTTAATTCCCTCACCGAAGAATCCGATTTTTTCAGCGGAGCTTCAGCAATCCCCTTTGCCTTTTTGATGGAGCTTATAAGCTCAGGTTTATTCATTCCGTGAGCTCCGGTAATATCCGGTATCTCTTTTGCCAGATCCCTTAATTCCTTGGCCGTCATTTTTTCAAGCGGTTTCTCTTTTGCTGCCTTCTTTTTGCTGCCCATCTTGATTTCTATCTCCTTTCATAGTCCTTGTAAAAAAGCATAAGCGGAAGCTCACATGCTTCCGCCTTTTCCAGTTTTGCAAATGGCCGGTAATCAAATCAAATTATTTGAATTAATTTCAACGTGTAATATTCTAATACATCCATGGTAATTCGTAAACTGTTTTTTTTAGTATTGCCGAT
>CAZOEH010000559.1:0-2086 GCA_964578785.1 uncultured Desulfonema sp.
ACCCTTTTGATGGCAAGCCCCGCTCTTCTTATGCAGAAAAAAGATGCGGATCTAATTTCAACAGGGAATCTTGAAGATGATTTTGAAAAGATCGCATCATGCGACTGGATTGTCGAGGTTGTTGTCGAAAATCTCAAGGTTAAGCAGGATCTTTTTAAAAGAATAGAAAAGGTAAGAAAACCGGGTACAATAGTCTCTTCAAATACTTCAGGGATTCCGTTGAAATCAATGTCAGAGGGACTCAGCAAGGAGTTCAAACAGCATTTCCTGGGGACCCATTTTTTCAATCCTGTACGATACATGAAGCTTCTTGAAATTATTTCGGGAGAAGAAACCCTTCCCGAAATTCTGGAATTCATGAGCGATTTCGGCGAAAGAATTCTTGGAAAGGGAATTGTCAGGGCAAAGGATACTCCAAATTTTGTCGGAAACAGGATAGGTGTTCAGGGGATGGTCAAGGCCATGCAGCTCATGATTGAAGACGGTCTTACGATACCCGAAGTCGATGCCCTCTTCGGACCTCCGATGGGAAGGCCTAAAACAGCCATGTTCAAGACTTCGGATCTTGTCGGTCTTGACACGATGGGACATGTCGCAAAAAACACTTACGACCTCGTGGTGAATGACGAAGTGAGAGACAGTTTCATTATCCCTGAATTTGTGAATAAAATGATTGAAAAGAAGCTTCTCGGGAAGAAGACGAAGGCCGGATTTTATAAAACGGATCTGACGCCGGAATGGAAGAAGGTCCGCAAGGTAATAAATCCCTCCACCCTTGAATATGAAGAATATGAAAAGCCGGCTTTCCCGTGCCTCGATGAGGCCAAAAAGGCAAAAACTCTTCCCGACAAGATCAAGGCTGTTGTTTACGGTGATGACAAGGGCGCAAAATTCGTATGGAAAGCGGTTGCAAACGGTCTTATCTATGCTGCAAACAGGATTCCGGAAATATCGGATACCATAATCGATATAGATAACTCCATGAAGTGGGGCTACAATTTTGAAATGGGGCCTTTCGAGACCTGGGACGCCATTGATGTGCAAAGGGCTGTTGAAAGAATGGAAAAAGAAGGCTTCAAAGTGCCTGCAAAAGTAAAAGAGATGCTTGCTGGAGGAAAGACCTCATTTTACAAAACAGAAAAGGGCAAGGTCTATTACTACGATTTTAATACAAAAGGCTACAAAGAATATTTAGTCAGCAAAAGCATAATTTCTCTTGCCGCCCTTAAGGGAGACAACAAGCTTGTGAAAAGCTGCAAGTCGGCATCTCTTATCGATATCGGCGACGGGATTTACTGCTGTGAGTTTCATACAAAGATGAACGCGCTGAATACTGAGATAATAGAGTTTATCCACGAGTCTCTCGATTATGTCGATCAGAACGGTGCGGGTCTTGTAATCGGCAACCAGGCAGGTGGAATGCCGGGAGCCTTTTCGGCAGGGGCGGATCTTGTTCAGGTTGGAATAGCTGCAAAGGAGAAGAGATTTTCCGAGATCGAGACGATGATAGAGAGACTTCATATGGCGGTACAGAGGGAGAAATATTCCCCTTTCCCGGTTGTGGCCGCTCCTTACGGTCTTACGCTCGGCGGAGGCTGTGAAGTATGCCTTGGTGCCGACAGGATTGTTGCCCATGCCGAGCTTTACATGGGACTTGTTGAAATAGGGGTAGGTCTTCTTCCCGCAGGCGGCGGATGCATGAACCTCTGGAAGAAGCTTATATCTTCCGTACCCGAAGCGGTAGCTGATATTGATCTTGCAAAGTTCTTCGTTCCGACATTCATGGCGATAGCAATGGCGAAGGTTTCAATGTCCGCCGCAGAAGCAAGGGCAAACGGTTTTCTGGGTCCCAGAGACAGGATAGTTTTCAACAGGGATTACCTTATCGGTGAAGCAAAGAAAGAAGTTTTGAAGATGCTGGATGAAGGATATGCGCCGCCGGTCAAAAGAAAGCTTAAAGTTTTCGGAGAAGCCGCACAGGGTATGATAAACGCCGAAATATTCAATATGCAGAGCGCCAAGTTTGTCAGCGAGTATGACGCATTCCTGGCAAAAAGAATCGCATTCGTCATAAGCGGAGGCGACG
>CAZOEH010000560.1:0-2070 GCA_964578785.1 uncultured Desulfonema sp.
GTGAATGGCTACACACAGGAGGCGGTGGAGACAATTCAGGAGGCCCTCTCCGTGGCCACTGAAAATGAGGGCTACTATCGGAGCCAGTTGAAAAAATTCATGAGCAGCCCGAAGGACCGAACCTGACAGAAGCAGTAAGCAGTAAGCGGCGAAGAGTCCCGAGAAAAAACGCGCGGGATCTCCGCTGCGATCCAATAAGCAAGCCTGTAGTTGTTCCGGTAAAAGTCAAGCAAGAATTTGCGGCTAGTCGATGCCGTAAATCAAAGCTCTTTGAAAATTCGGTAAAACCTATACCCTGCTCCTGTTCTATGGTAACGATACGTCGGGAATGGAACGGGGGCTAAGATCCCGCACTGCAGCGCCGTTGTCGCTTTGGGACTGTCTCTGTTCCATTCTTTTTGCTTTCTGCCGTCGCGATATGGGTGCTTTGGAATCATAATCCTGATAACGACGGGTCTTGTTTTCTCGTTGTTTTCTATGGGTTGTCGGTTTTTGACTGTTTCTCCGGTCGATTTCCGGGTCAAACGGCCTGTTGTTTTTGAGCATGCCATAGGCGATTCTGAGAATCTTATGCATGCACAGGCCAATCGCTGCCATCTTCTCCATCCCCTGGCTGACATGTTTTTCATAGATCTCCCGGATCAGGGGGTTATGGGTGATCGCGACCATGGCCACCATGTACAGGATCTGCCGGGGCTCTGCACGCCCTTCTTTGCTCATCCGGACGGCGCTGATGCCATCTCCGCTGATCTTTAATTTCGGATGTATTCCAAAGAAGGCGGCCAGCTTTTTGACCGTTTTAAAGCGCTTTACGCTTTGGATGTTGAGTATCAGACCGATGGCGGAGGCATCGCTGATTCCGATAAAGGTTTTCAACAGGTCCACCTCGGGCACTGCGCACGCTTTGGCCATGATTGCGGTCTGGATCTTAATGGTCTCTTTTAAATGCAGGATCTGCTTGACCGTGGCCGCAACCAGCTGCTGCGTGACTTCATCGACGGCAGAGGCAACGCTTCTTTTCGCATTCAGCACGAGCGCTTCGGCCTTGGTTGTGGAGACAAACGGAATCTGGGATATCAAGCACACTTTGGCCCTGGCCAGATTAGCGGCCGTAGGATATTTGACCAACAGCTTCAACACCCAGGCCGGCACCCCGTCTTTACAGTAGGTCAGGATCTCGGGGTTGGCGCTGTATAGAAGCGATCCCAACTGGTTGAGAATCTGGGTGCACTGCTTGGTCAGCATCTTAATAAATCCCCACTGCTTGCGCAGACTCGCCAGTTGATCCTGGGATTGATAGGACACCTTTTCAGGGTGCGCGATCATATACTCGGCCACATTTTGGGCGCTGATTTTATCGGTAACGTTGCGTTTCAAACCCGCCTTGCTGTTGTGGTGGACCCCCAGGGGGTTGAGCCTGGCAGTCTGAAGATTTAGAGTGCCCTGAAATTCCAGCAGGGCATTATACCAGTTGTTCTCGTAGCCGCCGGTGCTCTCAAGTGCCGCGCAGATGTTGGAATCGGGATGATCGGTTAAGAAGTTCATCAGCAGCTCATAGAGAAGACAGTGGCCATCAAAGGTGTCATCCAACTGGAAACTTTCAAGGACCACTTTCTTGTGAATGTTGAGAATGATAAAGTCCGCGTACCCCTTGCTGGCATCGATACCCAGGTAGAACGTTTGCATGAACAGCCTCCTCAAATCGGTAGATCAGTTTAGTAGTGAGTGCCAGGCATCATCAGCCTTGTCGTTATCCGGTCTCGGTTGGACCAAGTTGTTCCCCGACTTAAACCTGGCCGGAAGGAAGAAACTACAGGCCGGGCTCTAGGCCCAAGGAGCAATCCTTCTCTTCCGTGCCATTTGGCTGGTTTTACCGAAAAATGGAAGCTTTAATTTTCAAAGAACAAATGCTCTAATTTCACCATACAAGGAGCGCACTCCTGCTCGCCATTCCCTCGGGGACGAAAAGATCGCAACCAGGAGGTTGCTCCTACGCGGCAGAGAGTAGGTGAACCTGCCGAGGATAAGCCGCTGCTTTCATCCAAAATGCGGTCCGGACTATTTCCGGGC
>CAZOEH010000561.1:0-2069 GCA_964578785.1 uncultured Desulfonema sp.
TATACCTCGCACAATCAATACTTCATTGTTTCAGGTGTTATTTTTCCGAGGCTTACGGCATATTCGGTCTGGTTTGCTCCTTGCCTGGCCCTTGTTTTCAGTGTTTTTGCGGCAATATGGCCTGCAACTCTTGTGATCAGAACAAACACCTCCAAAATATTAAGGAGCATCTGAAAGAGTTGATTCGTATAAGCAGCATATCAAAAGTTTACAGTACCGGCAGAGGAAAGGTTCAGGCTCTGTCAGATGTTTCCCTTTTCGTAGAAACAGGAATGACACTTACGATTATGGGAAAATCCGGTTCGGGTAAAACTACGCTTCTAAACTGTATTGGCGGTCTCGAAAGACCTGACACCGGCAATGTCGAATGTTTTGGAGTTGATATTCATGCTCTTTCGAACAGAGATCTATCTCTTTTTCAGCGCCGTAACATGGGTTTTGTGTTTCAATCCGGGAACCTTCTTTCGTACCTGACCGTATCTGAAAACATAGCCTTTCCTCTGATCATTAACGGCATTCGAAATAAAGAAAAAAACAGGCGAGTATCGGAGTTGCTTGATAAAATAGAATTATCTGACGCCGTACGGGCAATGCCTAACGAACTTTCCGGAGGAGAAGCTCAAAGAATTGCTTTTGCAAGAGCAATAGCCCATTCCCCCAGAATACTTCTTGCAGATGAACCGACGGCAAGCCTTGATACAGAAACAGGCAATAATCTTGTAAAGCTCATGTTCGCAATGGGCAAAGAGGAGAAATGTACAATAATAATTTCAACTCATGACCAGGAGATAATAAAGTTGTCATACAAATCATCATATATTAAAGACGGCAAAATGAAAGACCCGAAAAATGAATAGACTTATAAAGTTAATACTTTTAGCGGGTGGTATTCTCTTTGCCGCCGGATGCGGCTACAAAGCTTATCTCGGTATGCACGGAGCTTCGGTAAGATTATATCCTGATATACATAAAGCGGTTACAAAAGACATCGAATGCCTCGGATGCCATCATCCTGACAACCCTAAAGGGCCGCCTACTCCGCATCCAAATTTTACAGGCTGCATTAAGTGCCATGATGATGAAAATGGAACTCAAATATAAACAGTTAATAGAATTAATTCTACCCGTTTCGGTTTAATTCAGATAAACAGATTGTTAACCTTATACCACAGAGGAGAAGATAATATGTATGAAAATACCGCCAGAGATATAGCCTATGTTGCCGGATGCTGGCCTCTTGATCCTGAAAAGCCGACAATTCTGTTTATTCACGGATCCGGAGGATCATGCGCTCTCTGGGAAAAACAGGTAGATAATCTTAATATATATGTGAATACAATTGCTGTTGATCTGCCGGGGCATGGAAAAAGCAGAGGCCTTGGGCTCGACAGAGTCGAAGATTACAGCGCCGCAGTAGCTGATTTTATCGAAACAGCAGGAATACCAACACCCATTCCGTGCGGCCTTAGTATCGGCGGAGCCATCGTTCTACAGCTTATAATGGAGCATAAAACCCGGTTTAAGGCCGCAATACTCGCAAATACCGGCGCGCGCCTTCGTGTAATGCCTGCAATTTTTGAGATGATAAAAAATGATTACAAAGGATATCTGAAGACCATACCTGTTTTTGCGGCATCTGAAAAAACTGATCCCCGGAAGCTGGCTTCGCTGATGGCAGATACTGCAAATTGCCATCCTGAAGTTGCATACGGCGATTTTACGGCATGCGACCGGTTCAATGTAACCGAAAAACTCTCTTCCGTTACCACTCCCGTTCTGATATTGACGGCAGAAGATGACAAGCTTACTCCGCCAAAATACGGCTTATATATAAAAGAGCAAATAAAGAATTCATCCGTCGTAAATATAAAAGATGCCGGACATCTGTCACCGCTTGAACAGCCGGAAGCCTTCAACATGGCGATCATTGGTTATTTGAAACAGGAAAAACTTATTTGATGGACTCGTAAAGAGTCCGTCAACAGGCCGATGGCGGTTAATCCTCGGCCTGGGATGAGGGTGGAACCGCTTGAATTTACTTCAAGCGGCGGGAGAGGGGAAGCCCTTTC
>CAZOEH010000562.1:0-2058 GCA_964578785.1 uncultured Desulfonema sp.
CAATCTCCCAGGGATTTGCGTACTTGAGCCAGTTTTCAGGAAGCTCGACCTGTCCCAGATTCCTTATGGCCTGATCGAAAATGCCGAATTCGTATCTTATTCCATATCCGTATGCCGGTATTTCAGGGTTGCCATTGAATCGAGAAAGCATGATGCCAGCCTTCCGAGCCCGCCGTTTCCAAGCCCCATATCCGGTTCGCTTTCACAGAGATCGTCGAGGTCGATATTCAACTCTTCCATCGCCCTCTTTGTATCTTTATAAATTCCGAGATTGATCAGGTTGTTTACAAGGAGCCTCCCCATGAGATATTCGGCCGAAAGATAATAGACCCTCTTGACGTCGTGGTTGTAATACAACTGCTGAGTTCTGATCCAGCGTTCAATAAGGCGGTCTCTTGCGGAAAGAGCGAGAGAGAGATAGAGGTCGCGGTCGGTCGCGGTATACTGGTCCTTAGAGAGGGAATATTCGAGATGATTGGCAAAGGAGATCTGTATGCTTTTCCAGTCCGTCCCCTTGCTGAAAGTGCCCCAGTTATTGAAAAGCGTGCTCTTCTTCATGGCTCTCTCCCTTATATCGTATTTTCAAAAATGACGGCTTTGTAAAAAGTTACATAAATCAGTATTTTTACCGGAACAGGCGGTTATTTTAAGCCTGCTTGGGAAAAGTTGCAAGAACAATTGAATTTAATTATGTATTCCGTCCCGATGATTTATCAATATCGGTATTATCATGGAATTATCAGGGATGCCCTTTATTTTATAGATTTATATATCAACCAAACTAAAACTTTCTTCCTCAGCTATCTTTTCACCACGCTTGACCGTCTGACTTATGCCCGCCATAGACAATTCCAGCCGTTTCGATAGCTCCATCATGCTTATTCCAAGCTCGCGTACCGCCCAATAACAAAAAAGGCTGCGGGCCCGGACACGGCTTCGTTCTTTTCCCGGCAGAAAAATCTGTGATTTATCAATATCGGTCAATTCCGATACTCTGGCTGCGACAGTTTCAAGATCAACCCCCTTAGCCCTTAACTGATATTTCCGTTTCAGTTGCTCATTTGACGCGGCAAGAACAGTTTCTACAAAATCTCCGTTTCCGAGTATGCGCTCATCCGATTTCTCAAATAACTTCGCTTTTCGTTTAGCTTTGACCGCCTCCCAGCCCCCGCTGCTCCTTATCAGTCCCCCACCGACCAGTTCGGGACGCCTGCCTTCCAAAGCACCTCTCTCAACAAATGACCTGTAATGCCTGCGTGCCTTTCCTGTTCTATCCCCGAAAAGCTCCAAAACTCCGCTCACATCCTGCCATCGCCTCTCAATCTTGCCCATGACGGCACTATGTCCTGAATATGGATAATGATCCAGAGCTTCGATATTATCAATAATATGAGCCCTGATGGGATTAAGGTGAATATATCGCACCAGTTCCAGCAGATATGCATCTTCCTGGCATAAAATGGATTTATATCGGTTCTGAAAGAGGTGTCCGGCGCGGCGGTAACGCCGGTTAAATGAAACAACGTAACCGGTAAGCAGCCGCCTCATCAATGTTGCAACCGGAACACGACCTGTTTTAATAAGCAGATGAAAATGATTTGATAAAAGCGCCCAGGCAAAACAGCGACTCTTTGTTTCGGATATCAGCTTATCCATCCGGATCAGGAAATCATCACGATCGGTATCATTCCTGAATACCTTCGCACGCTCTATCCCCCGGACAATGATATGATGAAGCGCACCCGGTGCATCAACTCTTGATTTTCTCGGCATGCAACTCTCATATCATAAACAATTCGACTTGTAAACTACAAATATAAAGGGCGTCCCGGATATGCCCCCAGAGATCGTCGAGGTCGATATTCAACTCCTCCATCGCCCTCTTTGTGTCTTTGTAAATCCCGAGATTGATCAGGTTGTTTACAAGTAGCCTCCCCATGAGATATTCGGCCGAAAGATAATAGACCCTCTTGACGTCATGGTTGTAATATAACTGCTGAGTCCTGATCCAGCGTTCAATAAGGCGGTCTCTTGCGGAAAGAGCGAGAGAGAGATAGA
>CAZOEH010000563.1:0-2052 GCA_964578785.1 uncultured Desulfonema sp.
CGTGTTCCAAACACGGTTTATTACAAGGACCCTGATGATTAGGATGATTGTATATTGTACAGGCTCCTTTTTTAGTACAATCCCACTCCTCCCAAACGCAGCGCTGTTTACGCTTGCCTTTCACATCGCAATAAAACTTTTCTTTAGCGGAGGAACCGTCAAGACAGGAATAACCGTATCCCCTGTAGGCGCCATCCACATCTTTTGCGCCTCCGTGCGTACCGCAAGGCACCCCGTTAGAACAGGGATAGTACGATTCTTCACCGCAGCAGTCTTCATCGAAACAATAATCCGGTTTGTTCTGGGAGCAGTCAAGAATATAACCGGGACATCCGAACTTGGGACATCCCATTCCGTTAAAATTAACGAGGGGAGGGTGTTTTCTTGCCAGGGTCTGTATTTCGGGCACGCATCCTAGCACAAGCGCATTGTGTTTATATACATCATCCATCATGTCATTCCACAATGCAAGCAGGTCCGCCGGAGTATTTTCTCCCCAATATTCCGGAGGAAGTTCCAACATAGCCAAAATCTCATCAAACTGCTGTTGTATAGAGTCGAAAAAATCCGGGATATCATAACACAAATCAACCATGTCATTATCCCATACATGGCCCATTCTAAGACTTCCCGGTGGATCACCAAATAATGCTTCGGCTGCCATAGACCTGCTCAGCCATTCAATAACTTCCAGTTTCAGAATTCTTCCTTCAGAAATCCCGTTTGCTACCAGATTTGCTTTCACGTATTCTTCGGCAAAAACCTCTGCACCTCCGTAAGTCTCCCAGCCAAACCCTATATCTGTTTCACCATAAAGATCAATAAAGGGCTGGCTAAGGGCCCTGTAACCTTCATCCAGATACTCGTTTTCCAGTTTTGAACACTTGGGCGCGGTTCTGATCACATTGCTGAGTGTGCTTCCAAAAGGATCTTTCATGACAAAATCGGCTATTCCAGACCTTAAATAATTTCCCAGCCGGATTCCCGCGTATCTTATCATTATATTAGCCGAGTTCTGCCCCCGCGCAAACATAGACATCCCGGCCAGGGCGCCGGCGTCCGCCGCGGTCTGGACGATTATTTTCTCTTTCATCATAACGGCCACCTGCACAAGGACATTCAGGCAGAGAGCCAGCACCGTCAACATCAGTACCATCAGGACAATGATGGCGCCTCTTTCAGAGTTTTTATGTTTCATGCTTTCCCTGAAACCGAAATTCGGATTATCAGATTTTCTGCTTTCTTCTGTCATACACAAATATTATATTCCGATATTGTAAATATTGTGTAATCAAGAGGTAAATAATATGTAAACAACCGGGTAAAACTAAAACATAATCCGCAGCCAGTTATGCACTTTCATTATTATGGGAGAAAAAACCAGCGCCACAACCGATACAAGTTTAAGCAGAATGTTAAGAGACGGGCCCGCCGTATCCTTGAACGGGTCCCCGACTGTATCTCCTATCACTGCGGCTTTATGAACGGGAGACCCCTTTCCTCCCAGGTTCCCCTCTTCGATATATTTCTTCGCGTTGTCCCAGGCTCCTCCCGAATTGGAAAGGAAGAGAGCCAGCGGCACGCCTGTGACGAGCGATCCTGCAAGGAATCCGCCCAGGGCTTCGGGTCCCAGGATGAACCCGATGATGAGAGGAATGATCACGGCGGAAATGCCGGGCAGAAGCATCTCGCGCAGAGCTCCTTTAGTAGTTATATCCACGCATCTGGCAGAGTCCGGCCGGGACTGGCCTTCCATTAGACCCGGTATTTCCCTGAACTGCCTGCGCACTTCCTCAACGACCTTGAAGGCGGTCTTTCCCACGGCCTGCATGGCGCTTGCGGAAAAGAAGAACGGAATCGCCGAACCGATCAGAAGTCCCGCGATGACATATGGATCCAGTATGTTTATCACTGAAGTTCCGTCAAGAAGCTCAGGGAGATTCACGCTCCTTGCGTAAGCGCTGAAAAGAGCCAGCGCCGTGAGAGCGGCCGAACCTATGGCAAACCCCTTCCCGATCGCAGCGGTGGTATTCCCGACAGCGTCAAGTTTCT
>CAZOEH010000564.1:0-1056 GCA_964578785.1 uncultured Desulfonema sp.
AATGAACAGGTTGCGTTAAAAATGATCGCAACGACTATCACCTGAAGGCCGTTAAACAAAGAGATGAACTTCGGGAGGTTGCTGAATTCGGCATATAAAACAGCGAGAAACAACATGAAGATAAAGGCCGGCAATCCAAAACCGCAGTAGGCGGCCAATGCTCCGGATATCCCACGAACCCTGAGCCCCACATAAGCGGCTGCCTGTATAGCTGTGGCTCCCGGTATGGTCTGGCAGAGGGCAATACCGTTTTTAAAATCATTTTTATCAAGCCATTGATTGCGCTGAGTGGAAAGTTCTCTGATATGAGCGATCATCGCGGGACCGCCGAATGCCGTCAAGCCGAGCCTGAAGAAAGCTATGAAAAGATCTTTGATTGTCGGTGTCATGCTCATAAATAAACCTTTATAGTCTCCTCCAGGATATCTGCCGGTCGGGGAGCCGGCGCCACTCTCGGGCTTTTAAATTACTCTGTATTTCTGGATGCCGGAGTTATTCTTCTCTTTGGTTACCAGCCGCTTTTCCTCAAGAAATCTCAAATGAGATATGGCTTCTCCTGTCGCAAACCATTTTTGCGCTACCGGAAAATCATTCCATGAATCGCACCTGATATCCCAGGTCATAAAGGATGCAACCTCAAAGGCGCTTCCTGATCCTTTATGCAAAATATCAATTATCTCTTCGGCTCTTTTTTCATGATGCATTTTTAATTCGTCTATTCTTGCCCTGTGGTCGTTAAAAAGCCTCCTGTGGCCCGGAAGCACGAGACCGACATCAAGTTTACGCGCCTTGTCAAGACTTGAAAGATATTTTTCGAGCGGGTTATCCTTATCCGACCAGCACTGAATATTCGGAGTTATATCGGACAGGATATGATCCCCTGCTATCAGAATTTTTTTGCCGGCCTCATAAAGGCATATATGCCCCAGTGTATGACCCGGAGTTTCGACACACTCAAAACAGTAATTTCCATAGGTAATTGTTTCCCCGTCTTCCAGAACGCTCATATCCGGCATCCAGTCCGAACCATATTTATAGCCGGGATGCTGGTGAAGG
>CAZOEH010000564.1:1066-2033 GCA_964578785.1 uncultured Desulfonema sp.
GTGAAGGGCGGTTCTTAATTCGTTTTCCGGAAAACCGTTTTTCCCGGCGTACTCGATCATAGGCTCGAATCCTTCCCATGATTCAATGATCTCCCTGTCCGGCCTGCTGAAGTATATCCTGCTTGTTGCAACAGCAAGTCTTGAGATAAGCCCGAAATGGTCCGCATGGAGATGCGTTATAAAAAAATCGCAAGCCGCAAGGTCCACATTTATTTCCTTCAGACCTTTATTCATCGCGTCGAGACACTCTTTACGGTTAAAACCCGTATCTACGACTAGGTTTCTCTCATCCGATTTTATCACATAGGAGTTAAGATATTTTAAAGGGCTCTCAGGAAGAGGAATCTCAATCCTGTAAAGGCCGGGTAATATTTCTTCAGTCATTTATAAGTTTATCCTTTATTAATATGCCTGCCGAATCAAATATCTCTTCATTCTCAGGCCATCTGTTCTTTTTAATCCATCTGCCGCCCCAATCTGAACAGCTGGATGCAAAGAGCGCTTCCTTATGGGGCGGGGTGCCTCCAATCAATATCGATTTATCCTCTCTTGAAATATCAAACGGGTCAATTACTATCATGCCGATATCATCATAATCCAGCTTATTCTTTTTTAATTTTCCGTAAACCCTGCCTGCTATACCGCATGCCGGTCCGTTAAAAAGCCATTCAGGAAGCTTACCCTGCTTCCGCTTTTCCATTTTGTTTAAAACTTCGGCAAACCCGTCTGTCGCAAGGATAACTCTTAAATTCCTGTCCTTAAGGGTTAAAGTCGAAATACCCGGGACATTTTTACTTCTTCCGGCAAAGTTCATGTCCGGAATTGTTTTAAATATTATTGAACCGTCTGTAGAATCAGCAACAATAACCATGCTGTCGCCGCCACTTGATATTGAAGCAGTGACTTCTTTTCCGTTTTTTAAAAAAGCGGCGAAACTGAAAGTGCATTTATGTGTATACTTCTGCCC
>CAZOEH010000565.1:0-2031 GCA_964578785.1 uncultured Desulfonema sp.
AGTGCGACTCCAGCCTGTACCCGTCGCCGAGAGCACGCCACGTTTCAGGCGGTGACGCAATATCGGCAATCACGATAACCCGCTGCTCCTCCACTCCAAGGCTCGAAAACTTTGTAAATCCGGCAGGCTCAACAATTCTTACCGTTCCGGACAGAGGTTTATCACCGCCCCATCTCTTAAACAGAACGGATGTTCCTTTTTTTATTTTAACCGCATCCGATGACAATACTTCGGTAATGACCTCAAGATTTTCCTGGTTTCCGATATCCATAAGAGGTTCTCCTGCGCCAACTGCGCCTTCGCTTTCACGGTGAATTTTGAAAATATTCCCGCTGACCGGAGAAGAAATATATACGGCGTTTTGAGTTATGTCTCTATTAACCGGATTAAAGTTCCGAAGAGTCGCCCTTGCCCGGTCAAATTCATAACGGGCTACATCAACCGCGGCCTTCGCAGAGTCTCCGACAGCACGCGCCTTTTTAAGCTCGGACTCTGTCTGATCAAATTGATCTTTCGCCACGTATCCTTTTGAGAACAGCTTCGCAATCCTTTCCGATCTTTTCCCTATGTAATCAGCTTCGGCCGCTGCAGCACGCTCCTTTTCCTGAGCCGCTTCAAGAGCAGCCTTTGCCGCAGATACGACCGCCTCAGCTTCGGCACGGCTCCTTGGATCAAGGGACTGTGACCTTAAAGGCTCCAGAGCGACAACTGCCTGTCCCTTTTCCACCCGATCTCCAACTTTTGCGCCAACACGCCGGATATATCCGGACGCCGGCGCTGAAATTACATAACGTTCCTTCAGGCGGGTCCGGCCCTCTTCCTCGATTGATACCTGTAAAGGGCCCCGCGAGACATCGACAAGATCGACATCAACTGCTTTAGGAATAAAACCGTACAAAGTTGCAAGAACTGCTATCAGGATAATTATGATTACAAATAATTTCCTTTGCACTGTGACATCCATAAATCTACTCCCTGGTTTTTAATACCTCCACAAGATCAAGATGATCCAGTTTATGGCGCACTATCAAACCGGATACGGCGGCCGATACGAAAATTACAGCGGCTGACAGCGAATATGTTTTCAGCTCGATAATCAGCGGCACCCGGAAAAGATCGGATGCCAGCGCCTGCGCAATATAAGCACAGAGCCAGTATCCGATGATGAATCCAAAAGGAATGGCGACCAGGGTCAGCAGTCCCAGCTCTCCCAGGAGAATATATGATATTTCACCCCTTGTATAGCCAAGCACTCTGAGGCTTGAGAGCTCCCTGCTTCGCTCTGAAAGCGCTATTCTTGCACTGTTATAGACAACGCCAAAAGAGATGAAACAAGCCATCAGCGTGGCAATAAACGTGAAAAAAAGCATCGCTCTTGCCTGAATTTCATTAAAATTACGGATTTCATCTCTCCTCACTACGGTTCCGGAAATACGCGCCATTTTTATAAAACGCTTATAGAGCATCTCCCTGAACATTGAATCTGTTGCCAGGTAAGCGCCGGATATGGCGTAACCCTCCCCCATCATACGGTTGAGCGCCGTAATATCCATGTATCCCGCTACTCCCAGATACTGTTTTACCAAAGCGGCAACCGGTACCTGGCGAACCGGCTTTGATCCATCGAGAACCTCCACTGTCAGCATATCGCCGGCTTCAACTCCGAGGATTTTGCCAAGGTAATCGGTTAAAACTATACCTGAAGGCGGAAGAGACAAGTTCTTAAAATTATTGTCCAGCAGCAGATGCAGACGGCCGTCAGGTTCTATCCCGTTGATTACAGTCTTGTAACTGCGGTGACCGAATCTGAACTTTGCCGGAACAGTTCTGAAGGGCTCGGCTGAATATACACCCTGAAGTCCTTTGAGTTCAAATATCGCCTTTCGGGAAGTGGGTTCGGCAAACGCTACGGTCATATCTTCCTTCTGGGAAAGAACAAACTGAACATTAATCATATAAGCAACCGAATCTTTGAAAAACCCGCTTGATATCATTGTGGCACATGCAACCGCGATTCCGAGAACTGAAAGA
>CAZOEH010000566.1:0-2019 GCA_964578785.1 uncultured Desulfonema sp.
CATCTATATAGGTAAAATCCCGCGTCATTTTTCCGTGGTTGAAAACTTTGATCGGCCTTCCCTCAAGAATCGCATCCGTAAAAAGAAAGAGAGCCATATCCGGACGCCCCCATGGCCCGTAAACCGTAAAGAACCTGAGACCAGTGCAAGGAAGCCCGAAGAGATGACTGTAAGAATGGGCCATTAGTTCATTCGCTTTCTTGGTGGCCGCATATAAGGAAACGGGATGATCGACGTTGTCATGAACGGAAAACGGCAATTTAGTATTTGCTCCGTAAACGGAGCTCGACGAAGCGAAAACAAGATGTTTCACTCCGTTATGCCGGCAGCATTCAAGAACATTGGTAAAACCGACTATGTTGGAATTGATATATACGTGCGGGTTTTTCAGTGAATATCTCACTCCCGCCTGCGCCGCAAGATTCACCACAACATCAAATTTTTTATTTTCAAATGTTTTTTCGAGATCTTCTTTTCCGGCGATATCCGTCTTAACAAATGCGAAATTTCGATATGATAAAAGCTGAGCGAGCCTAGCTTCCTTCAGGCTGACATCATAATAAGGGTTCATGTTGTCTATGCCTGTTACCGCAAAACCATCTTTTAAGAGTCGTGAACAAAGGTGAAAACCGATAAACCCGGCTGCGCCGGTAATAAGCACTCTTTCAGCATTTATATCCATCTGTAAAACTCCATTTAAAAATCAGTCTCTGGTTTATGGTCTCTGGTTTTTTTCTTGCCGCAGGTCCGCCTCAGGCTGAGTTTATGGTTTGATAGTCTGAAGGTTTTTAGACTGAAGACTTTTAGGGACTTCAGCCTTCCGCCTATCGTCTCTCGCCTCTCGCCTCTCGGCTTTTAACAATTCACTATTCACTGTTCACTATTCACTGACTACAGATTTGTGGTTTATCGCCTCTGATCTCTGATTCCTGCCTTTTTCTTCTGACTCCTGACTTCTGGCTCCTGACTCCTGACTTCTGTCTTTCTCACATAGCCACATTGAGCCAGAATGTAAATGTCACGGCTGAAATGAGAGTGCTTGAAGAAATCGCCGCCACTGCAAAATCGGCATTTCCGCCCATCTCCTTTGACATTATGTATGTTACGGTTGCTGTTGGCGATGCAAGAAGTATCAGCCCGGGCAGATATTCTTTCGTAGTAATACCATAAAAGCCATATAAAACAAATCCCACGCACGGAAGAAGCATGAGTTTAAAAAAATTGTTTGAAATAACGGGAAAAACCGAGAGACGGATGACTTCAAAAGAGAGGGAAGCGCCTATTACAAGCAACGCCATCGGTAGCGCGAGGTCGCCCAGGATATCCAGAATCCGTCCGATGACTTCAGGCACCGGCATTTCCGTAACAGAAAAGAATATCCCGGCCATTGCCGACAGTATTACGGGATTTCCGAATATCTTTTGCACAAAAAAAAGTTTGTTCTTCCCGAAAGGAACATCTTTTCCGTAAATAACGAGCGCAGCCACACCGAGAAAATTCTGGAGAATCATCACGAAGCCGCCTATTATTCCGGCCTTTACAAACCCCTCCTGCCCCATGAAATAATAGGCTACGGCAAGACCTATATATCCGAGGTTTCCGTGTATGGACGTCTGTACATAGGTTCCAAGATTTTTTCTTTCTATCTTTGCCGTCTTCCCGGCCATCCATGAGAGCGCAAAAACCGCAACAACCGAAAAGAGAGTAATAAGAAGCACGGTTAAATTGAACTGAGCCCTGAAAGAAGCTTTCGATACCGACCTGAAAATAATCGCAGGGATAGCGATATAAAATACCAGCCTGTTCGCGGGCCCCAGAAATTCAGGCGGCACAAAACCTTTAAGGCGGATCAGCCATCCTATAATTACAATGGAAAATATTGGAATTATTGTCGAAGCAATTTGCATTAAAAAATCCTAATCTATTTTAACAAGTTGACATTTAACTCAATCTTATTTAGTTTTCTCAGTAATAATGCACTCGTAAAAAGTCGATAAGTCCGTCACTCCCGTGAAAACG
>CAZOEH010000567.1:0-2006 GCA_964578785.1 uncultured Desulfonema sp.
GATAGGAGAACATGCTGTCCGGCCAGTGAAGCATTCTTGTTTCGAGAAAAGTTATAGTTCTGCTTCCAAGACTAAGCTCTTCGCCGTTTTCAACCGGGTGATAATTCCATTTCTGCGTGAAATGGCGTGAAAGATTTTTTTGGCCCATTTTCGAGCAGAAGAGAGGTTTTTCTTCTCCGATTTTGTGCATTACACGGGGCAGGCTGCCGGAATGATCCATTTCTGTATGATTGCTGATAACATAGTCGATTTTTTTGGGATCTATTATTTTCGATATATTATCTATGAGCTGATCGGCAAAATCGGCTTTAACAGTGTCAATCAGGACTGTTTTTTTATCCGTAATAAGAAAAGCGTTGTAGCTCGTTCCATGGTCGGTTGAATATCCGTGAAAATCTCTTATATTCCAGTCATTAACTCCGACATCATAAATATCTTTTGCTATCTTTACCGGTTTCATTTCTTTTTCCTGAAAAAATTTATTATTGATGGTTCCGGATTCCCGTTTCACGATCATGGTCGGGAATAAAATTAACAGAACCGCCGGAATATATAATTTATCTATTTATCTTCCGAATTTATTCTTTTTCAAAATCATCTTTTGTAGCACCGCAAACCGGGCATTCCCATGTATCCGGAAGGTCTTCAAATTTTGTTCCTGGATCTATGCCGTTATCGGGATCGCCTGCTGCGGGATCATAAACGTATCCGCATACCTTACATATGTACCTGTCCATCATGACCTCCTTGTTTTACCTTTTTCGTTTAGAGTTTGTCTTTCAGTTCAATTATTTTTTTTTCAATATCATCACGAACGTTTCTCATGAATTCTATAGATCTACCAGCGGGATCAGGAAGATCCCAGTTTTCGGTTCTGGCTCCCGGCACAAAGGGGCATTCTTCTCCGCAACCCATGGTTATAATAACATCAGGTTTTTCTATTGAAATTGCCTGCTCTATTGATTTGGGTTTGCGAAAGCCCATATCTATCCCTTTTTCCTGCATAACTTCAACCATAAGCGGGTTTATTGCATCGGCAGGGGCGCTCCCGCCGTTTAACGCATCTATTTTATCTCCCGCAATATATCGGGCGAACGCGCTTGCCATCTGGCTTCGGCATGCATTTTCCCTGCACGCAAACAGAATTTTTTTTCTTCCGATATAGGGCCTTAATAGATTACCTGCCGCTTCCTTGACATCTCCATCAACAGAAGAATGCTTTTCCATGTCGCCACGCGTTTCTATCCTCCTGTATGTTAAACTTCCTTCGAAACTGGCGCCGACAGCATCAAAAAAATATTTGGCAGTAAGCTTCATGCCTTCAAACAGATTTGCTCCTTTTGTCGCTCCGAGGGCAAGAAGAAAGCCACGTCTGTTTTTACGGCCGGGATCAGTAAGGTTCAGCCTGTATTTGCGCGCCCATAATGTCTGGCACCGGTCTATCAAGGCCTTTGTCTGTGCCGGAGCATTGTAAAAAAAGATGGGGGTGGCAAGAACAACAATATCCGCCTCGCGAAGAAGAGGATAAATTTCGTTCATGTCGTCATCTATAGGACAGGTTCCTTTCTTTTCACACACGCTGTATTCCATGCAGGGCATGATATTTCTTTTGGCAATCTCAATTATGCCGGTACTGACACCTGCTTTTTCAACTTCGTTCATGAAAGATGAAAGAAGAAAATCTGTATTTCCTTTTTTCCTGGGACTTCCCATCAGGCCGAGCACCAGCATTAATAAATCTCCCTATTTTGCATGACAGCTCTTGCAGGTCACAGGGCCGGTTTTTAATCCGGCATTTGTTTTTTCACGGTGGCACTTCAGACAGTTATTCATAGCCTTTTTCTTTTCCAGTTTCCCTTCATCTTTCAGCTTCTGGATAATTCCTGCCGTCTGAGGAAAAAGGCTATGGCACAGGTTGCAGTCGCCAAGCACTTTTTGATGGAGATGATGCTTCATCGGAACGTTTCCTGTTGTCCCGCCAGGAATAGTAATCTCCTTTGCCCCTT
>CAZOEH010000568.1:0-2000 GCA_964578785.1 uncultured Desulfonema sp.
TAAGGAGAAACCATGAGAGATAAAAAGCTGCCGGATGATTACACGGAGAAATTGAAGAAGAAAATAAAAAAATGGGGCGCCGATCTAGCCGGAGTCGCCGATCTGGAGCCTTTAAAAGATCTTGAGGTCAACCCGCCCGGCCTCCTCGACGGTTTTACAAGGGCCGTTTCAATTGCGGTAAGGCTTCCTGTCGCGGTTTTTGAACAGATTAAAGAGAGGCCGACGCCTCTTTATGCTTCCGTTTACCAGACGGCGAACCGCATTCTCGATGAAATCGCATTCAAAACCTCCGTTTATCTGCAAAATGACGGTTATATGAGCCTTCCGGTTCCGGCATCGCAGGTTCTGGACCGAAAGAACTGGACGGCTGCGATAAGCCATAAGGCTGTCGCGAGGATGGCGGGTATCGGATGGCAGGGGAAAAACCTTCTTCTTATCACGGCAAAATACGGATCAAGAGTTCGCCTCGTTACGGTACTGACAAATGCTCCGTTAAAGGCCGACGGCCCTGTAAAGAACCGGTGCGGAAAATGCACCATGTGCCGGGATGCCTGTCCTGTCGGAGCTATCAAGGGAGTCGGCACCGAAACACATTACCGCGACAGAGAAGAAGCGGTTTATCTTTCACGCTGCGCCGGTAAACTGGCCGGGGAGTTTGCTGCAATCCCGGATGTCGGAGTTCCGATATGCGGTATTTGCATAAAGGTTTGTCCTTTCGGACGAAGAAAAGTATTTTAGACAAGTGTTTCAGACCGCTCCGGAAGAGCGGCTTGACAAATCATCCTGTTAATCCTGTAAATCCTGTCAGATAAGTTTTTGAGTTTGCAGAAAGGGGAAAAAATGATCTGGTTTGAGCAGATTCATCCGGTAGCTCAGGCTCTTGTCGCCACTTTTTTCACGTGGTTTCTTACCGCTCTCGGCGCGGCCTGTGTCTTCGGGTTTAAAAACATGGGAAGAAAGACGCTTGACGGGATGCTCGGATTTGCGGCCGGCGTCATGATAGCGGCAAGCTACTGGTCTCTGCTCGCGCCTGCAATCGCGATGTCGGAAGAAATCGGTTTTCCGGCATGGTTTCCGGCTGTCACAGGATTTCTCACAGGAGGTATTTTCCTCTGGGGCGCTGACAAAATACTACCTCATCTTCACATCGGCTTTAGGACCGAAGAGGCGGAAGGGATTAAAACAAGCTGGCACAGGAGTATCCTTCTTGTGCTCGCCATAACGCTCCACAACATACCTGAGGGGCTTGCCGTCGGAGTCGCGTTCGGCGCCGCGGCTGCCGGATATCCCTCGGCTTCCCTTGCGGGTGCGATTGCCCTTGCGGTCGGTATAGGAATCCAGAATTTTCCGGAAGGCCTGGCCGTTTCGATGCCGCTTAAAAGGGAAGGGATGTCGCCCGGGAAAAGTTTCTGGTACGGACAGTTATCTGGCGTTGTCGAGCCTGTTGCAGGAATAATAGGGGCAAGCGTCGTTTTTCTTGCAAAACCCGTTCTTCCCTTTGCGCTCTCATTTGCGGCAGGAGCCATGATTTTTGTTGTTACGGAAGAGCTGATTCCGGAGTCACAGCGCGGAGGCAACACTGATTTCGCCACGATTTTCACCATGATCGGTTTTGCGGTTATGATGACGCTTGATGTAGCATTCGGTTAGTTTCCATACGGAAATAGTCCAGTTGGGTGATATTCCGGAGCGCTTCGTTCGAGCGCGGTTATTTTATGAAGAACAACAAATATGCGGCCGCTGAAAGCGCGGCAACAGCGATCAGCACTCGCAGAAAACTTTTCAACATTTCCCCCTGGGCAGCCGCAAGCTGTCGGCTCAATTCAGGGTGTGATTCTACATATTCTTCCACAATATCCTTCGCTTCTTTCAGTCCGATTCCCCTCGCTTCACGTAACAGATTGATTGCTTCTATCTTCTCTCCTTTCGACAAAGCGCTGACGACAGGGGAGGGAAGAGTACTGCCTTTTACTGGGATCATGCGGTTCTCCTCATGTTGT
>CAZOEH010000569.1:0-1990 GCA_964578785.1 uncultured Desulfonema sp.
AGCTCATTAAGAGAGCATATTTAGACTTTTTACGAGTTAATCAAAGTAGAATCTCTGTTCAAAGCCCACAAAGCTTTTTACGCGTATAAATTGTTCGGTAACGCTGCGGTGAAGTTTTCATGCACTCGGAGCAGCCCGGTTCCTCATCCGGGTCAAACGGCGCCAGAAGGACTTCAAAGCCGAGCTCTTCGTACAATTTAACAAGTTCTGAAAGCCGTGGTTCGTCGATTGTAGAGCGTTTTTCCCAGCCTTCGTTTAAGATTTTATCCCTGTTTGTCAATTACTGCTATATACCCTTATACTCAGGCCGTTTGCGCCCGAGCGAAGAAAGTCCTTCCAGCGCATCGGCCGTGGAAAATGATTCCTTTAACCGTGAAAGCTCTATCTCAATCGCTTCCGCAATGGGCTTTCCGGCCTGCCGGTCGATTATTTCGTTTGAAATCTTCAAGGCAAGAGGAGCCTTGTAGCCGACCACCTTGAGAGTTTTCGCGGCAAGCTCGCTGTTCACGCCTTCAGGTTGTTTGCCTGCCAACAGATTTGCAACGTTTCCGGAGCTGCAGAGAAGAGCCGTCTCCCTGAAGCGTGCCGGGATTTCACGTTTTTTATATTTGTCGGGCCTGCCTTTTGCTATAAGATTCTCAACAGCCTGATCGATACCTGACGGTTCGGCGACTACTGTTATAATCCCAAGCTCAAAAGCGTCTTTGACGCTTACAGTCGCGCCTGTAAACACGTAGTACTTGGCAAGTTCCGGCCCGGCATGTATGGCAAAGCGGAGCATTCCGCCGAGCCCGGGATATATTCCTATTCCGGTTTCAGGGAAGGCCATAGAACCTGCCTGCGTTGCTATGATTGCCTGGCAGGAAAGAGCGAGTTCGCTTCCGCCGCCGAGTGATAATCCGTCCAGAAGGGCTATCGTGAGTTTCTTTGAATTTTCGATCCTTAAGAAAAGCTCATGCCCTTTTCGTGTAAAATCGACTATATCGGGTATTCTGCCGGCCTTGATTTTTTCGACGAAATAGCGGATATCGGCTCCGGCCACGAATGCCTTGCCGGCGCCCGTGAAGACAATCGCCTTTACAGCAGGATTCTTTTCAGCCTTTGTAAAACGATCGTCAAGTTGCGCAAAAACGGCCTCATTAAGGGAATTCATCGCTTCAGGTCTGTTGATGGTTATATAGGCGATTTCTCCTTTTTCTTCCAGATCAACATAGCTGAAAGAGAATGGCTTTCCGGCCTTTTTCTGCTTTTCAAGTATGCCGGGCATTTTAAAGTCAGGATATTTCAGCGTCATGGCGGAGACAAGGGAGTATGTTTTATCTATACCTATCTTATTCATGATTTCAAAGGGACCCATGGCCCAGCGAAGGCCTATCTTTGCCCCCCTGTCCGTATCCTCCATTGACGCAACGCTTTCATCGACAAGGGCTGCGGAGACACCGAGGCAAACCCCGTAAAATCTGTCAATAACAGACTGAATTTTCGATTCGTCAATTTTACCGGACAGATCCCAGTTGGCCTTTTTGTCCATCTGGGATTTCATTATCAGGGATGTGGCATAGAAGGGCCCGAGCTCGTTTCCGAGAGTGTTTGACGAGTGCACCGCTATGGGTATCCCGGTTACATTCATGAGTTCAAACGGACCCATGCCTATCCTGAATGCTTTTTTGCCGGCTTCCTCTATCGTGGGAATATTCGCGACATTCTCCTCCAGCATGCGGGCGGCCTCGTTTAAAAACGGAACAAAGAAACGGTTCACCGCGAAGCCTGGCGCGTCTTTTACTACAATAGCCGTTTTACCGTGAAGCTTTGCGGCAAGGATCGATTTCTCTATCGTTTCCCTGCTTGTCTTGTCATGCGGGATCACTTCCAGCAGGCGGTTTTTCGCGGGATGATAAAAATAATGAAGACCGACGAAACGATCGGGACGGGTTGTTTTTTCAGCAAACTCTCTGACGAAAAAACTGGAAGTATTTGTGGCAAGGATGGT
>CAZOEH010000570.1:0-1981 GCA_964578785.1 uncultured Desulfonema sp.
CAAAGGGTTTAATTCAAAATATATGCCTGGCGGTTTGGTAGGGTTGGCCGAATACCTGCGTGGTGACAAGGCAAGAGAATTCATTCAGCAATATAACAAATAAAATGTAGTGCATTGCTTTAATTGACAACATTTAAGAATGGCGATGGTCGAACTCGCGGGAAAGAATTGGCGATTCTGCGATTTATATGTAAGGAAGGATGTAAATGATGAACAAGAAGGAACGGTTTCAGGCTGTACGAGAAAGAAAGCAACCTGATTTCATGCCGGTGTGGCCAAGAGTTATGTCTCAGATGATTTTCAGCCAAGGACTTTTGCTTCCTGAAGTAACCGGGAAGGATTGGTATGACGTCGAGAAAATTACCGGGGCGGTGCTGGCAAATATAACATACAATGGATACGATATTGCCATCCCGACCTACATAGACCACGCTTTTGGCGTCCCGCCGCTGGGCGGAGAAATAACTATCCCCGAAAAATTCGGGATAGCCGCCGGTCCTACTGACAACAAGCCGGTTCGGACCAAAGCAGACTGGCCCCGGGTGAAAAAGCTCCTTGCATCATTCGATATCAGGACAACTGATCCCCGTATGGCAGGCGCTTTAGCAGTAATCAAAAATGTATCCGCTGAAATAGGCGATGAGATACCGCTTGTAACCTCAGCATATGTAGGGAGTGTTGCTGCCATGCATCTGTTCCGTCCCAATGAAGCCATTCTGGAAGATATGTACGAAGACCCGGAATGGGTGGATGAAATGTGCAAGGTGGCCACAGATTGGACCATGGACTGGATCCGCACGCAGTATTCGGCCGGAGCCAACAGCGTTACGTTCCTCGCTGAAGTGATGGGAACTTTGATGGTTAACCCATCAATGGCGCAACGTTTCAACCTGGAGAATATCGCCCGCGTGGTTGAGATGGTGCGCAAAGAATTTGGCCAGGGCACCTGGCTGCACACGCATGGTGATATGACAAATCCCAAAGCATACGCATATCTCACCGCATTGGCGACCCAGGCCGGCATAGAAGGATTTCATTTCGACGAAATGAATCCATCCGACTGGATTATGGAACATGTAGTCGGAAAGTTTAATGTTTCGGCTTGTATCATCACCGATGGCCATCTCATCGTACACGGACCTATAGAAAAAATCAGGCAGGAAGTAAAGCATCAGATATCACAAATCGGCGAAGGGTTAGGTATCATGATGGCCCCCAGTTGTCAGCTCCTCCCGGCTACACCCAACGAACATTTTAAAGCGTGGGTGGATGCAACTCATGAATTCGGGAGGTACCCTCTCGGCTCCTAAATGCTGACATTAATTGTATCAACACTTATTGTCTTCGGTTTTACAGCCGTCCTGACGATTGCAGGTGTCGGGGCGGCATTCGCTCTCGTTCCATTCCTGTTCTGGCTCGGTTTTCCGTTGCATCAGGCTATGGCCACCTGCCTTCTTTTAAACAGCATCAGCATGAGCTTTACTTTACCGACTTTTATCAGAAATCGGATGATTAATTTTTCGATGGCCCTGCCTATTACGGTCATATCGGTCATTTTTTCACCTCTTGGAGCTTGGAGTACGCGGATTTTTCCACGTGAATTCCTTTTATGGCTGTTTTCCGGATTTCTTGTTTTTGTGGCGTCAATGATGTTGTTTTATCGGCCCAAACAAAAACCGATAAAAATGAACCTGAAAAAAGAACTGACCGTTGGAGGCATGATTGGCGCACTGGCGGGATATATCGGCGGTCTTTTAGGAGTGGGCGGAGGCAATATCATCGTCCCGGTGTTGATCTGGATTGGATTCGACCCGAGAAAAGCATCGGCGACTTCCGGATTTATCGTCATTTTCTCATCACTTGCAGCATTTATGAGCCATGCGGCGCTCTGCAATGTCAATACCGAATTATTAATTTATTCCGTACCCGCTTCTATTTTAGGTGGCTTAACAGGTGCCTGGTTGCTTGCCCATAAGATAAA
>CAZOEH010000571.1:0-1979 GCA_964578785.1 uncultured Desulfonema sp.
GCTAAATCATCCGCCTCAGGCGGATGATTTTTAACGCCCGGTAATTTAAAACTCTGTTTCCCAAAAAATCTCAAATCCGTTCGCATATATGACTTCCAATAAGTTCTTCAAAATTGATGAGGTCGTTGGAGCCTCAAATTCAAAGGTTCATATGCCTGATCATTTGACTGAAAAATTATCGGATGTTTCGACAGGCCCGGGTGTCTATATTATGAAAGATGCCGGCGGAGATATTATTTATGTCGGAAAGGCGCTTAATTTAAAAAAACGGCTTTCGTCATATTTTACAGGAGCTGATTCAACCCGTTTGCAGCATCTTAATCTGAAAACAGGTCTTCTGATTAAAAAAATAACTTCCTTCGAAACCATAATTACAAGAACTGAAAAGGAAGCGCTGATTCTTGAGTCAAATCTGATCAAGAAGCATAAACCCAGATATAATGTGATACTGAAAGACGACAAGCGGTATCCTTCGCTCAGGCTCGATATAAAAAGCCCCTACCCGAATCTTGCGGTTATAAGAAAAACCGGAAATGACGATGCCATCTATTTCGGTCCGTTTGCATCCGCTCAGGCTGTCCGCCGTACTCTGAGACTGATACATAAGACATTCAGACTCAGGAAGTGCACAACTGCCAATTTTAAAAAGAGAACCCGGCCATGCCTCAATTTCCAGATGGGAACCTGCCTCGGCCCCTGCTGCAACGATATAGATAAATCGGTTTACGGAGAGATGGTAAAAGAGGTCGTACTCTTTTTAAAAGGAAGAACACCTGTTCTTATCAGGGAGATAAAGGACAAAATGGAAAAGGCGGCCCGGGTTCAGGATTACGAGCTGGCTGCGGTCTACCGGGACAGGCTTTTTTCGATCAGGGAGACGCTTGAAAGGCAGGTGGCTGCCACAAACGATTTTATGGACAGGGACGTGTTTGCTGTCGCGCGTGATAACGGGCAATCGGTTATAACCGTTCTTGTGATAAGAGGAGGATTCCTGCAGGGAACAAGTCATTTCAGTTTCAAAGCCGTAATTTCTGACGATGCGGGAATGCTGGGAGAATTCATCAGGCAGTATTATGAGAAAGCGGATCTTATACCTGAAGAGGTGTTTGTGTCGGCCGAGATGGAGGATGCGCCTTTGATAGAAGAATGGCTGACCGAGGCGAAAGGAGAGAAGGTAAAAATCTATGAGCCTAAAAAGGGAGGACGTTTTGATCTTGTTACGATGGCTCTCCATAACGCAAAAAATGAGCTTAACAGAATAATCTCTTCCATTGCCTCATCCGCCGACCTGCTTTGTCGTCTTCAGAAGCGACTTGGCATGGCTGATATCCCGAAAAGGATCGAATGTTTCGACAATTCAAACATTTCAGGGAAAAATCCGGTATCCGCCATGGTCGTGTTTGAAGACGGAAAACCGTTAAAATCCTCCTATAGAAAATACAGTATAAAAACGGTTGAGGAGCATAATGATTACGCATATATGGCGGAAGTTATAAGGAGGCGGTTCGGGAAATATGAAGAGTCGAAACCTTATCCCGATCTTCTCATGGTTGACGGCGGGAAAGGGCATGTAAGGATTGTGCATGACATATTGACTGATCTGAAACTCGACCGGCAATTCGGACTAATAGGGATTGCAAAAAAGGATGAGAGTAAAGGCGAGAAAGAAGACAAGATATATCAGCCCGGAAGAGCCAACCCGGTCAACCTGGGAAATGATGGGGATCTGCTTTTCTTTCTTCAGAGAATAAGAGATGAAGCGCATCGTTTTGCCATTTCATTTCATAGAAAGCAGACCCGCAGAAAATCGGTTCATTCCGCTCTTGATGATATAAAAGGAATCGGAAAAAAGAAAAAGAAGATGCTTTTAAAGCATTTCGGCAGTATCAAAAAAATCCGGGCGGCAACGCACGATGAGTTGTGCGCGCTGCCCGGCATAACTCCTGAAATCGCAGAAAATATAAAAGAAGCCCTGGGAC
>CAZOEH010000572.1:0-1976 GCA_964578785.1 uncultured Desulfonema sp.
TAACCACAGTTCTTTTGACCTCTTTTCCGTCATCCCGTGTATAGGTCATCTTAACGGTCTTAAGGCGTTTCCGGGCAAAAAGCCGGATACATTCAGGATAAAGCTCCCATTCGAGGGCAAGCCCCTTTTTTTTGATCGAATCTATCGTATCATCCGGTTCTATCTGAAAGGCCATTTGTCCGATTATAGGGCCGGAGTCTTCTCCGTAATCGATAAAATGAACTGTGCATCCTCCAATTTTTGAACCGTACCGGAAAGTGTCTCCGTACCCGTCAGTGCCCGGAAAAGCCGGCAGCAGAGCGGGGTGTATGTTCATGATGCGGGGACTACCTGGATCCGTATTGATCCTGTCAATAAAATATGGAGTTAGATTTCTCATAAAGCCTGCGAGGACAAGAAGATCGAAATGATAGGGTTTCATCTTCCTAATAAGCTCCGCCTCTGCAATGGCTCTTGTTGCAATGAACTTTTCTTTCTTTTCGGAGCCGGTCTCCGGAGGAAAAAGGGAAATTCTGGAAAGAAGATCTTTCATTTCAAAATCGCCGGGCAGTCCTATTTTACCGGGATTTTTTCTGTATTCCTTTATAATGGAAGAGTAATCAACTACAAAGGTGGGTATATTGTGTTTTGCTGCTCTCGCAAGGCCCTTTGCCTCCGGATTATCGGTTCCCACAAAGACTATTTTCCCGTCAATTTTTCCCGATTCACAGGAATCAATTATGGCCTGCAGGTTTGTTCCGCCGCCTGATATAAGCGCGCCAATCCGGATTTTCTCCCCCATGAAAGCACCTCTGGTTAAGTGTTAATAATGGTCGGCATCTGTTTAATATCCCTATGAACAGCAGGGCCTGTGCATAACACCTGGTTACCCCAATGCCAATTAACAAAGCGGCCCGCTTTTGTCAATCAGCCGGTTAGGAGTCGATACGAAACAACCTTTACATAACTAACAATCCGGCGCGGCATAAGTACGCTGTTTTTGCCTGAAAAGGACTGGGTTGACAATACCGAAGCGATTCACTATAATATGCGGTAATAAATATTACTTTACAGGAAAGGAAAAGTGTCATGTCTGAAGGAATTCTTGAAGTAGGCGACAGCAGTTTTGATGCGGAAGTTATGCAATCTGAAAAACCGGTGCTGGTTGATTTCTGGGCTCCGTGGTGTGGCCCGTGCAAAGCCATAGGCCCCATTATTGAGGAGCTTGCAGGCGAATTCGGCGATAAAATCAAATTTGCGAAATGTAATGTGGATGATAATCCCGTTTCCCCCGGGAAATTCGGAATAAAGGCAATCCCAACCCTTATTTTCTTCAAACAGGGAAAGGTTGTCGACCAGATTACCGGAATGGTCGCCAAATCAAAACTTGAAAAATCCATAAACAGCATACTCGGATAAAATATACATACAATGGAAAGAGTTGACTACGAACTCGTGATAATCGGAGGAGGCCCTGCCGGACTTACTGCAGGAATTTATGCTGCCCGAGCAAGGCTGAATGTTGTTCTTTTTGAAAAACTTGTGCCCGGCGGCCAGATACTGATAACTGACTGGATCGAAAATTATCCCGGTTTTCCGGACGGAATAAGCGGGATGGATCTTGTCGGGAAAATGACGGATCAGGCAAAACGGCTTGGACTTAATATAAAAAGCAACGAGGTCGTTTCCCTTGATCTGTCCGGAAAGGTAAAAAAAATAATCCTGGACAACGGGGTGGTTACCGCTCATGCCGTCATACTTGCCACGGGAGCCCATCCACGAAAACTTAATGTGCCGGGGGAGGATGCTTTTTTCGGCAGGGGAATATCTTCCTGTGCCACCTGTGACGGCCCATTCTACAAGAACAAGGTGGTTGCGGCTGTCGGCGGTGGTGATACTGCTATACAGGAAAGCATCTTCCTTACAAAGTTTGCAAAAAAGGTCTATCTTATCCACAGAAGAGACCAGCTCAGAGCAACAAAAATTTTACAGGAACG
>CAZOEH010000573.1:0-1972 GCA_964578785.1 uncultured Desulfonema sp.
GATCTCTCTCTTGAACGCTTTGCCAGAGTCCTTGTGGCCCATTTAGCGGCATTTGCGTAAGCATATGGAAAATACGACTTTTCACAGATTGATAAACGGTGATTCGCGAGATCTCTCATTCATAGACGATGCCTCGATACATCTCGTCGTAACCTCACCCCCTTACTGGAATCTCAAGAGGTACAACGAAAATCCTGACCAACTCGGCCATATTCAGGACTACGAAGCATTTCTCTTTGAGTTGGAGAAAGTCTGGCAACACGTTTACCGGATCCTTGTTCCAGGTGGCCGACTTGTGTGCGTTGTTGGAGATGTTTGTGTCGCCAGGCGGGATTTTGGCCGGCACCTGGTTTTTCCACTGCACGCGGACATTTGTGTCATATGTCGGCGAATCGGCTTCGACAACTTAAATCCAATCATCTGGCACAAGATCGCAAATGCTTCCTATGAGGTGGAAAACGGTTCAAAGTTTCTCGGAAAACCTTACGAACCTAATGCCATCGTCAAAAATGATATGGAATTCATCTTGATGCAACGCAAACCGGGTGGCTATAGAAAGCCAACGAATGCACAAAGAGAGACAAGCAAAATTGGCAAAGAAGACTTTGGACGTTGGTTTCAGCAAATATGGAATATCACGGGAGCGTCTACTAAGAAGCATCCCGCGCCCTTCCCACGGGAACTTGCCACACGTCTTGTTCAGATGTTCTCCTTCACCGGTGACACCGTGTTAGACCCTTTTTGTGGTTCCGGGACCACAATGATTGCAGCCTTGAGAGCAGGTCGAAACAGCATCGGTGTTGAGATCGATCCGGAGTATTGCCGAATGACGGCCAGTTTACTCAAAGCTGAAACCAGCAACCTTTTCTCAACAACGAAACTCCTATTTGAAAAAGTTACAACTGAAACGGCGAACCTTGTAAAGGAAGATCAAGCGCTATATGAAGTTCGGCCAGCCAGAAAGAAACTAGAATAATCCAACATCTATATGGCCTTAGGTTGCCAAGAAATAAAATCTCTCATTGACCGGATCGGACCTCTCTTTTGCATAACATCCCAATACGGATTCATTAACCTGGCTTGAGCGGTGAAATTCATGAAAGCTTTAAGACAAAATCAGGGCATGGACGCGGAACAGATCAAGAGGCAGCTTCAGGAACTATTTTTGAAGACCCGCGACCCTGTTGCTCATATGGCTACTGCTGCCGCAGTGCTCTATCACAACTTTGATCACTACTTCTGGTGCGGTTTTTACCGGCTTCTGGACAGCAAACTGATAGTGGGGCCGTATCAGGATAGTCTCGCCTGCAACCACTGTTTGCCGGGCGTCGCTTAAGCCGATTACAGGAGAAAATTCAATCGCCTGTCTCATTTTTTCAGCTATCCACCGGTGTTTATACGCACATTTCATATCCCGCCCTAAAGCATTCTCTGCGTTGTGATTGAAAATACATCACGTCATAAATAGATTTCAATCAAATCAGCCCCTGCTCCTCTTCCTGAATACATTTGCTTCTTTTTTGTCCGGCCAATAGGCATATAACCCATCTCCTGCATACCTTTTATAGCCACTATTACTTTAAAATTTATTGACAAATCAGGTGCCATATGGTTTTTTAAGTCCGCATTTCGACAATCCAACCTTTTTATTCTCATGCGTCTTGGATGACGCTTTATATAGAAAAGACTATTTCGTTTTACAGATTTCAGGGGAAAAATTGGGTTCGTACAGAGCTTTTACCAGAGTATGCTCAGGCCATCCTTTGGGCTATAGCATGACAAACTTGCGTGAATGGTTACAGACAATAGCTTAAATTTATTCTTAAAACATTGTTAATTTATATATTGATGAACGTCCCCTATATACTACGGCGAGGCGTTACGGCGCCTCGCACCAGAGTCCCTTGGCGCCCGGCTATTTGAAAGAAAAGGAGGAATTGAAAGATGAGCAATCAAAACGAGGGACCGACAA